>NZ_JAAGPC010000290.1:0-7543 GCF_017104595.1 Burkholderia sp. Tr-20390
ACCGGCGGGCGCCCCGGCGGCCGTGAAGGCGGCGGTCACAGCCCGTACGGCTCGCACGGCGGCCCGCGTGAATCGCGCGGCGACGGCGGCTACGGCTCCCGCGAACCGCGTGAAGGCTATGGCTCGCGCGAACCGCGCGAGGGTTACGGCTCGCGTGAGCCGCGCGAAGGCTACGGTGCCCCGCGCGAACCCCGTGAACCGCGCGAAAGCTACGGCGCACCGCGCGACACCGGCGACGCATCCGGCAACGCCTCGTCGTCGGATTCCCGCGGCGGCAGCGGGCCGGTCATCGTGACGCGCCGCCGGCGAATCGTGCCGGACGGCCAGTAAAGCAAAAGGGCAAGCCAACCGGCTTGCCCTTTTTACTGGTGCCGCCGGCGCGGCATGTCGCCGCACCGCCGCCGGGTTCAGCGTGCCGTCGTCGGCAGGCCTGCATCGGCCTCACGCTGCAACGAACGCACCTGCTGCTGCAACGCGCGCAGTTGCGACTGAAGCTCGGCCTGCTGCGCCTGCAAGGCGGCCGTCTCGTTGCGTACGCTCTTCTGGCGATCCGCGACCGCCGCCTGCTGCTGGCGGGCGATCGAGATATCCGCCTGCAGACGCCGCGCGCGATCCTGCGTGACCTCGATCTGCTTGTCCATTTGCGCCTTCTGCGATTCCAGCTTCGCCGCCCGCAGTTCGTTCACGGCCAGCCGCTCCGCCTGGCGCGAGAAATCGCGATAGATCGCTTCCGCACGCGTTTCGTCGTAAGTCTTGATGACGCGCCAGAACGCCTTCTGCTGGAACAGCGCGACGAAGTACGCACCGTCCTTCACGTTGAACAGCAGGCTCGCGCCGTAGCTGCCGTTGTAGCTCGTGCGCATTTCCGTCAGCGAGTGCGCCTGGATCTGGCGCTGCAAGTCGTCGACCGTGCTCGGCCCCGTCGACTCGCCCGCCTGCGGCTGCAGCGACGTCTGCGAATCGATCACCGGAATCGCCGCCACCGGCGCCGATGCCTGCTGTACGACGGGCGAACCGCTGTCCGCCAGACTTTGCGCGTATGCGCCCTGCATGCCTCCCGCCAGGGCGAACAATACGCACGCCCTTCCCAACCCCGTCATATGGCTCATGAAGTTCTATTCCCGCCCGAGTCGTTGTAATTCAGCGCGATTTTATCTCATTAATTACTCACTTTCGCGGGTCTCGGGCTCCTCGTCGAAGATCTGGTATTTGCGCATTTTTTCCCACAGGACCTTGCGGCTGATGCCGAGTTGCTGGGCCGTATCCTGACGCCGCCAGCCGTTTGCGTCGAGCGCCGCAATGACGCGGTTGCGCTCGTTCATGTCCCACTTGCTGCGATCGACGAACACCTCGGCCGCACTCTCCGCCGGGACCGGCTGGGCCGAACTGCGCGCGTGCGCGATCAGCCGCTGCAGCCGCGCGGCATCCCACCCGCCCGTCTGCCGCACCGTCACGCCGACACGCTCGGCGAGGTTGCGCAGTTCACGCACGTTGCCGGGGAAATAGCTGTCCGCGACGGAATCCGTCAGCCAGTACGGCAGATCGGACAACTGAGCGAGCCGCTCCTCGCCGACGACCTGCGCGACGAATGACTTGAACAGCGCGATCTTGTCGACGGCGCCGCGCTCCTCCAGCGACGGAATGCTCAGCTCGATCACCGCGAGCCGGTAGTAGAGATCGGCGCGGAACAGGCCATCCTTCACGAGCTGCGGCAGCTTCTTGTTGCTCGCCGCGACCAGGCGGAAATCGACCTTGACCGGCGACGTCGCGCCGACGCGCAGCACCGCGCCGTCCTCGAGCACGCGCAGCAGCTTGACCTGCTGGTACAGCGGCAGATCGCCGACTTCGTCGAGGAACAGCGTGCCGCCGCCCGCCTGCTCGAAATAGCCTTTATGCGCAACAACCGCGCCCGTGAACGATCCCTTCGCATGACCGAAGAACAGCGATTCGAACAGGCCGTCGGGAATCGCACCGCAGTTCACGGGCACGAATTCGCCATGCCGGTAGCGCGAATGTTTTTCGTGCAGCAGTTGCGCGATGCGCTCCTTGCCGACGCCGGTTTCGCCGTGCAGCAACACGTTGGTGTCGCAATCGGCGAACGTATCGACTTCGTGCAGCAGGGCCTGCATCGATTCCGAGTGCGCGACGAGTTCGGTCGGATGCGACGTTTCGGCCGTATGCGCCCGTAGCTGCGTGACGAGCTTGCCGATCATCCCGCGCAGTTCGGCACACGTGAAGTCGAGCGGCAGGATGTGCGAATACTCGGGCGGATACTGCGACGCGTCGTGATCGCGCGCCGCGCCGACCCAGACGACCGGCATGCCGATGTTGGCCTGCCAGTCGCGCAGGAACGCGGCGCCGATTTCGATCATCGTCACGCTGATGATCGCCAGCGACGGCCGCAAGGCGGCGCGCTCGGGCGAGATCTCCGCGTTGTCGGCGCGGATCACTTCGACGTCGAAGCTCGCCATGCACCGGGCGACGCGGTCGACAATGTCCGCCTTGCCTTCCCAGACGTACAGGTCGAGCTCTTCGATTGCGGGCGTGGTTCTCATCGGGTGGTCTTGCTTCTCTAATTGCTGACTGTTTGCGCGACGCCGCAGGTCAGCGACATCTGATGCACCGTGGCGGCACCGAGCTGGACACCGAGCAAGTCCAGCAACGGGTCGATGATACCGTCGAGCGCGGTCAAAAGCGGGCTCAGAACGGTGGTCAGTACCGACAGCAGTGACGAAATGAAATCCGGCGGGATCGTGACGGTGACGATCCCGAACAGCAGGCTCACGGTCGGCGTGATCTGGGCCGCTTTCAGGCCTGCCAGCGCGTTGTTCACGGCCGAACCCAGCGCGTTCGTATTGGTTGTCCAGTAGTACGACGGATCGCTGCCGCCGCGCCCGTAGAACGTATTGGTTGCGGGGCTGCCGGCCAGATTTACCGACACGTTGGAAACGGTCGCGGACACCTCGACGGCGCCGGCCAGAACCAGCACGTCGAGCACCTTGGCCGGCGTCGAGCAACTGTAGTTCGCCGGCAGGTTCAGCAGATTGCCGGCCGTGAGCGGCGGCTGGCCGATGCAGAGATTGGCGACGCTCGGCTGCGCGGTGATCGTCGCGGAATTCGGCGATGTCAGGCAGTTGGTCGACAGCAGCGTCGCACTGCCGGCACCCAGTTGCACGTAAAGCGGCAGATACACGTTCGCGGACACCACGACCGGCAGCGGATTCACGCCCAGGTTGACGACGAGATACAGGCCGACCTGCGCGTTCGTCGCAACCGTCCGCCACGCACCGTTCTTGTCCTTCCCGCCTTCGCCGACCGCAATGGTCGGCGGGCTGATGACCTGCGCCTGCAACTGGACGATCGAAACCGAGTTGCCGTTCGGCAGCGTTAGCGGCACGTTGGCGCCGATCACCACGCCCGGCTTGCCGGCCTGCGAGATCTGCGCCATCGCCATCACGAGGTCGAGCACGTTCACGGTCGCGTCGGCCGCCGCCTGCGTGTTCGCGAGGCCGAGCGTCAGCAGCGACGTCGCGCCCTGACCGGTCAGGCTGGCGACCTTGAGCGCCGTGTTGCTGAGCAGGTTCAGGTTGGCGAGGGTGGTCAGTGCGCCGGTTGCGCTGGTCTGCAGCGTCGTACCCAGCGTGGTCGTCTTGTTGACGGCCGCCACCATCGCGTTGAGCAAGGTGCCGACCGACGCGTTGGCATTGACCAGCCCGCCGATCGTACCGTTGCCGACCGACAGCGACTGCAGCGCGACGGCGATGTCGCCGAGCTTGACGTTCGCACAGGCGAGCCCCTGGTAGGACACGAGATTGAGGTTCAGCGGCGTGCCGCCCTGCCCCTGCAACAGCGAGCCCAGCAGCGCGTTCACCAGGCCGGGGTTCCCGCTCGGCGCGCCCGAGCAGCCGACGCCGCCCACCGCGGCCAGCGTCGCGCCGATCGAGAAGGTATCGATGTTGGTTGCCTTCGCGGTCGACGTGGCGGTCACGGTGCGGGTCGGCCCGAAGAAGAAATACGGCAGCGTCTTGGAGACCGTCACCCGCACGGCATTCAACTGCGTCGCGAGCGGCACCGTCGATTTCGACGAATAGAACGAACTCGCCGTCCCGGTCGCCGACGGCGCCCAATAACCGCATTCGGCCGCCAGCGACGTGGTGCCGCTGCCGTCCAGCGTGAAGCCGTTCGTCGTGGCGTTGCTCGTGGCCACGGAGGTCACGTTCGCACACGTGTCGTCCAGCTTCTGAACCGCGGCGAGCGCAGCAAGATCGGCCACGCGCTGCATGTCGCGGCGCGTGAAAAAGACGTTGCCGATATCGACCGAACCGAGAATCACCATCGACAGCAGGATCCACACGGCCGCCGTGACGACGACCGAACCCCGCTGCCGCCGCGGCGACGCGCGACCGGGTCCGGCCATCCGGTTCGATGCATGTCGAGCAGTGCTCATCGAAGCTCCGCTCAATACGATTGCGATGAACCCTGCCCGCCGGACGATCCGTTGCCGTTCGCGTTGACCGGCGACCCCATCGATTCCGGAATCTTGTGCTTGAACGATTCGAGATAGCGCTGATAGGACAGCGACGCTGTATCGCCCAGTGCCGGCAACGCCGGCCCGGCCGCACGTCCGTCACGCTGGAATGCCAGCAGTGCGTTCGTTGCATGACCGATTTCCGACGCGTCGGGCGCCGGCTGATCGCTATACGCCGCGGTAGCGGCCCCCATGAGCACGAGAAGCGCGACACCCTGGCACACGCGTGCCACGCGACCGGGATTCTTGTTGTTCGTCATGTCAGTTCTCCCCAATGCCTTTTTTCATTGTGCAAACCGCTGCAGCAGCGGCGCAGTCGGATCGAATCCCTGGATGTTCGCCACCGGGGACGGACGCTTCGCGACATCCGAGCCCGACACGTCGACCACGCTCCCCGAACCGATCGGCGTGGAAACCGACGCCGAAGCCGGCGCCTGGGACGCGCGACGCCACGTGCGTGCCGCCGCGGTGATCCTCGTCGCGTCGTTGCGGATGTCGTTGCGAACGTCCGCCGACAGCTTCTGCTGCGCCATCAGCTTCTGCGCATCGTGGGTGCGGCCGGATGCGAGCAGGTACAGCACCAGGTTGCTGATGATCTTCGGATTGCTCTGATCGAGCTCCGCGGCCTTCATCAATGGAATGCGCGCCCCCTCGACATCGCCGCTGCGCAGCTTCGCGTAGGCGAGATCCGAAAGCGTCGACGCATCGGTCGGCGCCAGCACGGTGGCCTGCGACAGCGCCTGCGCGGCGCGCGGAAAATCGCCCGCGCCGCCGGCAATCAGCCCGAGACCGCGATAGCCGCGCGCGGCGAGCGTCGTGTTGAGCAGTTGCGTATACACCGCGGCGCTCGCGGCGGGCTGGTCCGTCATGCGCAAGGCATCGGCGCGCAGCAGGATCGTCTGCGGCGATGCGCCGTACTGCTTTTCGTATGCGTCGATATGCGCCAGCGACGCGTAATACAGCCCTTGCGACTGCATCCGCTCGATCAGGCCGAGATACATGCCAGGCGTATCCGGCGCCGCCTGCTTCTGCGCCGCCGCGTCCATCAGCGCCGCGCGCTCGGCCTGCGGACCGACGCCGTACCCGCTTTCCTTGAACGCCGAGCACGCGCCGAGCAGGCCCACCATCGCCAGCACGCCGGCCACTTTCACGATTTCATCGATGCGTCTCATCTTGCTTCCTTGGCTTTCCGGCATCAGGGCTGCGCCTGGCTCAGCGCGCGCAACACCGAGATCATTCCCGGCCCGGCCGTCACGATCAGCAGCGCCGGCAGCAACGTCAGGATCATCACGCCCGTCATCTTCACCGTCAGCTTGCCGATCCGTTCGCGCAGCATCGCGCGGCGCGCCTCGCGCAACCGGTCACCGAACTGCTTGAGCGGCTCCTGTACCGCGCCGCCGTGTTTGTCGACCTGGATCAGCAGCCGCACGATCGCACGCAGATCCTCGTTCTCGAAACCGGACGACAGCCGCTGCAGCGATTGCTCGCGCGTCCGGCCGGCAGCGAATTGCCGCTGGGCGATTTCCATTTCCAGCGACAGCACGGGCATCATTCCCTTGAAGTCGTTCGTCAGGACCTGGATGCTCTGGTCGAGCGACAATCCGACACCCTGCAGCAAGCGAAGCATGTCGACCAGCAGCGGCAGTTCGTCGATCACCGATTGCCGGCGCTGTGCCGCACGACGTCGCAGGTAGAGCTTCGGCAACATGAAGCCGGTGACGAGCGCGATGCCCCCGCCTGCCCGCCATTGCGCGCCGGTCAGGTGCGAGCCCATCAGCACGAGGAAAAGCAACGGCACGACGATCGCGCAGGCGAGCCGTGCGCTCAGGAACAGCCCGCGGGTACGCGTGTCGGCGTAGCCGCACTGCTCCAGCAACAGCCGATCTTCGTCGGCGACGAGATACCGGCCCAGACGGGTGTCGAGCAGGCGCGTCCCGACCATCGACAGGCGGTCCAGCCATTGCACGACGAACGACGGCCTGGCTCCGGCATCGCGCCCGACCGGATTCGGCCGGGATTCATCGGACTGCTGGGCGGCCCGTGCGCCCGCTGCCTCGAGCGTCGCGGTGCGCCGCTCGAGCGCGCTGGCCAGCGTGCGATCGCTGCGCGTCTGCGCCCCCGCGCGGCGCACCGCGAGCCATGCCAGCAGCACGACGCCGAGTGCGCCGAGCGCCAGTGCGAGCGAACCGAGTTGATTGGCGGTCATGCCGTCACCTGAGTTTGGCCATGTGGTACAACCAGATCCCGCCCGCGAACTGCAGCATGAAGGCGACGAACAACAGCTGACGTCCCGTGTAGTCGTTCCACATCGACTGGAGATAGAGCGGATTCGTCGCGATCACGAAACTGCCGATCGCAATCGGCAACATGACCAGCACCCACGCGGACAACCGCGTCTCCGACGACATCGCCGCCAGCTCCCGCTCGGCCTGCTCGAGGTCGCGCATGAACGTCGACATCCGGTCGAGCATGACATCGGCGCGGCCGCCGTACCGGACCGAGAGCCGCAGCACCGAACCGACCAGTTCGAACTCCTTGGTCTGATAGACGCTCGCGATATGCCCCATCGCACGGTCGATCTCGACCCCCGTGCGCAACATCCGCGATACGTGGTCCAGACACCCGCGCAACGGCGCCTCCGTCGTCAGCAGCGCAGCCTGGAACGCCGCCGGCACGCTGTTGCCGAGCGTGACGAGACGCACGATGCCGTCGAGGAACGACGGCAACTGGCGCACGATCGTCAGGCGCCGCCGCTGAATGCGGGACACGAGCCAGAACACGAGCAGCGACGCGCCGCACACGAGCGCGGCGATGCAAGCGAGCCAGCCGCCCCGGTTACCGGCCAGGAGCCCGACCGCGGCCAATCCCAGTAGCGCGAGAAGCGCCTTGCCGCGGGCATCCTCGATCCCTGCACGACTCGCCAGGTTGGCGAGGTATTCCGTCGCGATCTCGCGCCAGTGTGCCCAGCGCGAAGCCGGCGCGGCGGATTGCGCGCGCGCCGCGCCGGGCGCGGGC
>NZ_JAAGPC010000291.1:0-7349 GCF_017104595.1 Burkholderia sp. Tr-20390
TCGGCGGGGGTTTCAGGGTGCGCGCAACGCCGCGTCGAGTTCGGCACGCGTCACGTCGAGCACCACGTTGCACTCGATCGCCGCATCGTCGACGCGTGGCTTGCGCGCGTCCACCGCGCGCCGCGCGTGGTCGCACAGACGGGTGCGCACGCGCAGCCGTTCGGCCGCGTCGAGCGACGCATAGCGGGTGATCACGTCCGGATCGAACCGCAGGTCGACCGCGCAACGCCAGTCGCGCGCGCTTGCGTCGGCCGGCACGCGCACCCACGACACCTGGACGGTCAGCCGCCCGGACGCGTCGTCCGCATGCACGACGACGGTCGATTCCGACGGGAAACCGTTCGCGAGCGCATGCTCGAGTTCCGCGATGCGCTGCGAGCGGTCGGGCGTGACGCTCATCGTCGGACGACGCCCAGCAGCAGCGTGACCAGGAAGATCACCACGAAGATATAGAACAGGATCTTCGCGATCTCCGCCGCGCCGGCTGCGATGCCGCCGAACCCGAACACGGCCGCGATGATCGCGATGATGAAGAAGATGATGGCGTATCGAAGCATGGAACCCTCCTGGATGACAGCGGTCACCGGTACGTATCGGCGTCGATCAGGCGTCGTGCTTGTGTTTCGGTTTGCCGTGGGCCGGCGTGGAAGCCATTTTCTCGAGCTCTTTTTCGCTCATCGATTTGGCCATCGACTTCGAAGGCGGTTTGAGGTCCTTCATTTTCGTCTCGCCGCGCTTGGCCGACAGGGCGGCCCCGGCGGCGCGTTGCTGCGCCTGCGATTTGGCTGGCATGGTCGTGCTCCTCTCGTGGGTGCGCGCCTCGCGGCAAGCGGTGGCGCGCACGGGGTTGAACGGGGTGGCATGCGGTCGAATCGCCCGGCCGTCACGCCGCATCGCGGCACGGCGGGCCGGCTCGCGAAATCGTCATCGCCTGGCGATCCTTCGTCACGGTGCCCTGCGCAAGAACGATGCCTCGGCCGCGTGGCCGCGGCGAATCCGCCTCGAAAGCCGCCCGGCGGGTCGACTTGCGGTTCACCGTCTGCGTGCCTCATGCATTGAACGTGCCAGCTCGTTGAAGCGCGTCCGTGGCGGGTTCGCCCTGCGTGTCGCCGCAAACGGGAACGGATTATTTACAAGCCGGCGGCAAGTTTTGGACATGCATTCCGTAAGCCGTGAAGCATGCAGGATCGTCAACCGTCAGCGCTTCGCATCGATGCGATCGACGGCCGACCGGTCGAGAAACGCGGTCGTCAGTGCCGGCAGGTGGCGCAGCAGCCACGCGGCCAGGCTGCGCTCCTGTTGCAGGATCCGTTCGCAGCACGCGTGGATCTCCGCTTCGCCGGCCGCCTGCGCGGCCGCGGCGAGCGCCGTATACGCGGCGATCTCGACGTGCGCGAACGCATAACCGGCCAACGCCCCCTTCACCACTTCGTCGACGGCCAGCATGCCGCTCGCGATCCGGCCGTACGCGGCAATGCGCGCGGCCAGGTCCTTGATCGCGGACGGCGTCGTCCCGAGCCGCATCAGGCACGCTTCGACGAGCGCCTGATGGCCGATCGTGTCGTCGAGATGCCGGCGCAAGCGATCCTGCAATTGCGGATAGTGATCGAGCCGTTTCAGTTGCGCGGCGAGCAGCATCTCGGCCTGCCGCTCCATCGCATACGCATCGCGCAGCCAGTCTTCCAGGTGTTCGCGCGGATTCGCCATCGCTTTCCTCCGGCCGCATCGCGGCGCGGCGTGCCGTGCGCCGCCATCGACGGCGCGTTGCTCGGCGCGCGCGATTCCGCGCACGGACCGTGAGTGATGTCCCGGCGCCCGGTCAGTACTGCATCAGCGGCGGCGTGCCCGGCAGCGGCCGGTCGCCCTGCGCACCGTTCGAGCCGGTCGACGGCCCGTCGGCCGCTTCGCCGCCGGCCGCGCCCTGCGGCATCGTCGTGGTCGACTGTGCGCCACGGCTGTCGGGTGGCGCACCACGGGCGCCGTAAGGGCCATTCGCCGGTTGCGTGCATGCGCCCAGCGCACACACGGCGGCGCACGCAACGACGCCCATGCGTATCGTCTTCTGGATCGGGTTCATCGAAATCCTCCCTGTGACCGGCATCTCATAGCCGGTTGAAATGGAAATCGCCGGCGTACGCGGTCGGGGCGCGACGCGCCATCATCGCGTCGAATTCCACCGCCACGCGCGTGAGCGCGCGGCGCTGCGAGTCGATGCCGGCCTGCTCGAGCGCGGCGAACGCGTCGGCGTCGAACGCCACGGTCAGCGACGCCGGATGACCGTCGACGCGAAAGCCGATATGCAGCGCGCCGAGCGGCTTTTCCTCGATATGGAACGGCATCGCGCGCGCCTCGAAATGGCGGCCAAGCGTTTCGGCGATGTCGCGCAACACGCCGGGTTTCACGCGGATGCTCATGGCGATGCCTCGTGGCGCGTTCGCGATACCGCGCCCATCGGCGGCGTATGCACGGGCGGCTCGCGCTCGGGCGGGGCATGCCCCGGTGGGTCGCCCTCGGGTTGCCGGTATGGCTCCGGCATGTCGGGGGGCACGTCGTCGGGATCGGGCGGTTCCGGATCCGGCCCGATGTCGGGCAGCGGCGGTTCGGGCCGCTGCAACCACTGCGCTGGGTCAGGTGTCATCGGCACTCCTTCATTGCGGGGTCGGCGGGTCGGCAGCGGGCGCGACCTTCGCCTGCCCAGGGTGCGCAAGCCCCATGCCGTCGTTCCCGTCACCCGCGTGTCCGCCGCGACGCGCATGCGGGTGCCGCGAACGGCCTGCCGTGCCTTCGCTACACCGTCCGCTGCAAATCTTGCAACGGCGCGGCTACGCGTCGAAAGCGGCCATCACGAGCCACAGCTCGCGGCCTTCATCGCGCACCTGTGCGGCGAGCGCATACGCATCGGACGGCTCGCACGCGCGCTGCAGCGCGAACCGCGCGGGCTCGGTCGAGCCGAACGTCTCGCCGCCGAGCGGCCTCACGTCGGCCTTGCCTTCGAACATCCGGCGCTCGGGCCGGTAGATCAGCGGTTCATGCTTCCATTCGTTGAAATGGCTCTTCAACGAATCGAATCCGCCGCCGCAGACGTTGACCTCGTAGCGCACGCCCGGTCGTCGTTTCGGAATCGTCATCGTGCCTCCCGCTCGAAATGCGCGCGGCCGGCGCCGGTTGCGCCACGCGCCCGCGTCATCATCGTCATCGCCATCGCCATCGCGGCAAGTCGCGTGCCGCGTGCGTCCGGTGCATCTCGGCGCATCTCGGCGCCTACCGGGCATGGCCGTTGCGGATGAGACATGCCATCGGCATCGACATGGAGGCTTGCGATGAAGGATTCGACCCGGACCGGCCACGACGCGCCGGCACACGAACGGCAACCTGATCCGTCGCCGCCGCTCAAGCACCGCGACCGCGCGCGCACGCGCCATTCGGAACGCCATATCGACAAGCAGCTCGAGGACACGTTTCCCGCGAGCGACCCGCCCGCGACCGGCGGCGTCACGCGCATCGAGCCGGACACGCCGCCCGGCACGCACGACGAGGGGCCGTGGCAGGACAAGCGCGAACGCGGCGACGCATGAGCGCGCACGGCACGTGGCTTGCTGATTCTGTCGCGCCCCTTTCGACCCATTGCACTACCGAACCCATGAGGAGAATTTCATGCATCGCGTCAACGAAATCATGTCGCAGGACGTCGTGCACATCGCACCGACCGACTCGATCCGTCATGCCGCGCAACTGATGGAGCGCTACGACGTCGGCGCGCTGCCCGTGTGCGACAACAACCGGCTGATCGGGATGGTGACGGACCGGGATCTCGCGGTGCGCGCGATTTCGGCCGGCAAGCCGCCGGAGACGCGCATTCACGAAGTCGCGTCGGGACCGATCGAATGGTGTTTCGACGACGATTCGCTGGACGAGATCCAGCACTACATGGCGGACGCGCAACTGCGCCGCCTGCCGGTCGTCGATCACGACAAGCGGCTGGTCGGCATGCTGTCGCTCGCGGATATCGCGACGCGCATGGCCGGCCCCGAGCGGGACGATCTCGCGAACACGCTCGAAGGCGTGTCGCAACCGAAGCAGACGTGACGGAGCGATTCCCGCCCCGTCCCGACCACCCCGCGCGACCCGCAGGGCCCGCCCCGGGCACCGTCGCGCCCCATGCAGCCTGGAGGAAACCATGCAGACTTCCGATCAAGGTCAAACCCGCATCATCGGCAAGGGGGCCGCGACGGCGGCCGGCCCTGGCCCCGACGTGATGGCGGCCGATACGCTGGAAGGCGACAAGGTCTATACGACCGACGGCGACGATGTCGGCAAGATCAAGGACATCATGCTCGACGTGCGCTCCGGCCGCGTCGCCTATGCGGTACTGTCGAGCGGCGGCATCCTCGGCATCGGCGACAAGCTGCACGCGATCCCGTGGAGCGCGCTCACGCTCGACACCGAGCGCAAATGCTTCCTGCTGTCGGTGTCGTCCGAGCGGATCCGCAACGCACCGGGGTTCGACAAGGACCACTGGCCGGCGATGGCCGATCCGCAATGGGCGACACCGCTGCACGAGTTCTACGGCAGCACGCCGTACTGGAGCGCCGGCGACGAACTCGGGCTGACCGACCCGACCGAGGAACTGAACGATCCGCGCTCACGCGACCGTCTCTGATCGCGCCATCGCGCTGCGCCGGTTCACCGGCGCAGCCGCATCGAACGCCCCGCTCGCGCGGGGCGTTTTTCTTGCCGGCCGTCGCGGGGGCGGCCCGGACGCGACTGGCGACAGCGACAGGCGCTACGCGCGATGCCGCAGCGCGTCGATCACGACGGTAAACGCGCGCGACGCCGGGCGGCGGCTCGGATAGTACGCGTGGTAGCCGGGAAAGACCGGGCACCAGTCCGGCATCACGATCCGCAGGCGGCCGTCGCGGACATGCTCCAGCACGATGTCCTCGGTGACGAACGCGATGCCGAAGCCGTCGAGCGCCGCCTGCACCATGTGCGGCTGCGTGTTGCAGGTGATCCGGCCGTTCACGCGCGCCAGCACGTCGTTCCTGCCCTTCTTCAGCTCCCACGCATAGAGGCCCTTCGCGGTGGCGAGCCGCAACGTGACGCAATCGTGATCGAGCAGGTCCTGCGGCTTTTTCGGCGGCTTGCGGCCATCGAGATACGAAGGCGACGCGACCATCGCCATCCGGACATCCGGGCTGATCCGCACGGCGATCATGTCCTTCGCCACCTGGTCGCCGTAGCGCACGCCGATGTCGTAGCGCTCCTCGACGATGTTCGACAGCCCGTAATCGACCGACAGCTCGATGCGGATATCCGGGTAGTCGGGCAAGACCTGCCTGAGCTTCGGCCAGATGATCGTGTCGATCGGATGCTCGGTGGCGGTAATGCGCACCACGCCGGCCGGCTTGTCCCGGAAATCCGACAGCGCGGCCAGTTGCGCGGTGATCTCGTCGATGCGCGGGGCCACCGCCTGGAACAGCGCTTCGCCCGCGTCGGTCGTCGACACGCTGCGCGTCGTGCGCGTGAGCAGCCGCACGCCGACCCGCGCCTCGAGATCGCGAATGGTATGGCTCAGCGCCGACTGCGACACGCCGAGCCGCGTGGCCGCGCGCGTGAAGCTGCGCTCGCGGGCCACCGCGAGAAACACGAGCAGGTCGTTCAGGTTTTCGCGCGCCATGTCGAAACGCTCCGGTCGGGACGGACGCCCATCGTAGCACCGCCGGCGGCGATTCATCAGTTTGGCTCATGAGTCCAAGCGCGCCGCGCTACTTAATCGATCCGCGACGAATCACTAGACTGCGAAGCCATCGACCCGATGCGTCGCGGCAGCGCCCGGACGCTCGGACTACCCGCATTCCGGAGCCCAACCTCATGACTACCCGCATTCTCACCGCCGTCGCCGCCACTGCCGCGCTGGTCGCGTCCGGCTCGCCGTTCGCGCAATCCGCACCGGGCCTGACGCGCGAGCAGGTCCGCCAGGACATGCAGCGCTACGAGGCCGCCGGCTTCAATCCGGCGCGCATGAACCCGCGCAGCTGGGTCGACGACGCCCAGGCCGCCGCGGCCCGGGTGCAGGCCGGTCACGCCGACGACGCGCACACGCAGCTCGCCGGGCACGGCGCCACGACACGTTGCGACTGAGCGCGCGACCCACTTCTTTCTCCGATCCGGTTCCCGACATGCCATCCGTCTCCCCCCCCGATCGCGGCACGGCACCTGACGGTGCGGCCGCATGGGGCGCCGTTCTCGCGATGTCGCTCGGCGCGTTCGCGCTGGTCGCCTCCGAGTTCATGCCGGTCAGCCTGCTCACGCCGATTGCAGGCGACCTGCACGTCAGCGAAGGCCAGGCCGGCCAGGCCATCTCCGTATCGGGCGCATTCGCGCTGGTCACGAGCCTGTTCATCGCGTCGCTCGCCGGCCGGCGCGATCGCAAGCCGTTGCTGCTGGTGCTGACCCTGCTGACGATCGTGTCCGGCACGCTCGTCGCGTTCGCGCCGAACTACGCGGCGTTCATCGCCGGCCGCGCCCTGATCGGCGTGGCGATCGGCGGCTTCTGGTCGATGTCGGCCGCCACCGCGATGCGCCTCGTGCCGGCGCCGCACGTGCCGCGCGCGCTGGCGATCGTGAACGGCGGCAATGCGCTGGCGACCGTCGTCGCGGCCCCGCTCGGCAGCTTTCTGGGCGGCATCGTCGGGTGGCGCTGGGCGTTCTTCTGCGTCGTGCCGGTCGCCGCGATCGCATTCGGCTGGAAGCTCGTCAGCCTGCCGTCGATGCAGTCCGCGCCGCGCCGCGCGTCGGCCAACGCGCTCAGGCTGCTGGCCCGGCCGCCGGTCGCGCTCGGGATGGCGGCGGTGAGCGTGTTCTTCATGGGCCAGTTCACGCTGTTCACGTACCTGCGTCCGTTCCTCGAAACCGTCACGCACGCGGGCACCGTCACGCTGTCGCTGCTCCTGCTCGTGATCGGCGTCGCGGGTTTCGCGGGCACGGTCCTGATCGGCGGCGTCCTGGAACGCGGGCTCTACCGGACACTCGTGGCCACGCCGGCACTGATGGCCGCGATTGCGGCGGCGCTGATGGTGTTCGGCGGCTCCACGGCGGCCACCGCCTGCCTGCTCGGCGCCTGGGGGCTGCTCGGCACCGCGGCGCCGGTCGGCTGGTGGACGTGGCTCGCCCGGACGCTGCCGCACGATGCGGAAGCCGGCGGCGGGCTGATGGTGGCGGTCGTGCAACTCGCGATCCCCCTCCCCGCCCCGCTCCGCGCCCTGCTCTTTGTCCTCCCCCGCTACCCACATCCCCTTTTCCTCCCTCTGTACTCCCTTCTCGCCTCACTCTCTCCTTTCCCTTCTTCT
>NZ_JAAGPC010000292.1:0-7179 GCF_017104595.1 Burkholderia sp. Tr-20390
TCCTGGTAGAAACGCAGGTTGTCGGCCACCGCCGACGCGGGCAACTCCGCGGACAGCAGCTTCTTCGCCGAATCGGTGTTGCCGAGCACGCCGTACGCGAACGCGAGGTTCTGGCGCGCCTGCCACGGCGCGGACGGCAACCCGGTGACGTCGAGCAGCACGTTCACGCCTTCACGCGGCCGGTTGCTCAGCACGAGCGACAGCCCGAGATCGACGCGCAGCCCCTGCGCGTCAGGGTGCGCGCGCAGTGCGTCGCGATACACGACCTGCGCATCCGCATGACGCCCCTGCAGGTCGAGCACGGTGCCGAGCCCCTCCGCCGCGAGCGGATGGTTCGGCTGCGCGGCGAGCAGGTCGCGGTAGCGCTGCGCGGCTTCGTCGAGGCGACGCTGCCGCAACGCGACGCGCGCGAGCCCGAGCTGCGGGCCGAGTTCCGCGGGTGCCTGCCGCTGCGCTTCGTCATAGAGAATCCGCGCACGCTCCAGGTCGCCCGCGCGGTAGTTGACGTCGCCGAGCCCCAGGCGCGCCGCGAGCGAATCGGGATGCTTCGCGAGCACCTTCTCGTACAGCGTCGACGCGAGATCGACGTTGCCGCCGGCCAGTGCGCTGTCGGCGATGCGCAATTCGGCCTGCGGATCGTCGCTCTTGTGCGACAGCACCGGCCGCGTCTGGACGCCCGGCGCGCCGCAGCCGCCGGCCAGCACCGGCAGCACGGCCGCGAGCGCGAACGCGCGTATGACGGATCGTGTCATCTGAACACCTCGAGCAGGCGAATCGCCGCCGGGCCCGCCGCGATCAGGCAGACCGTCGGCAGGATGAACAGCATCATCGGCAGCGTGATCTTCGGCGCAAGCTTCGCGGCGCGTTCCTCGAGCGCGACGATCTGCTCGGTGCGCTCGGTGCGCGACAGCGTGCGCAGCGCCTGTGTGATCGGCGTGCCGAACCGTTGCGACTGCGTCAGCGTCGTCGCGAGCGAGCGCGCCGACGTGAAATCGACACGCATCGCGAAATGCGCGAGCGTCGCGGACACGTCGCCGCTCAGCGTCAGCTCGTCCGCGCATACGGTCAGCTCGTCGGCGAGCGGCGGGCAGATGCGCGCCAGTTCGTGCGCGACGCGCCGGATGCCCGACGCGAGACTGTTGCCGGCCATCGTGCAGATCACCAGCAGGTCCAGCGCATCGGGAAAGCACGCGGCGATGATCCGCCGCCGCCGCCGGATCATCACGCCGAGCACGTATTCCGGCACGATCACGCCGATCACGAAGGCGGCGATCATCGCCAGCGCGCGGATCACGAAGTATTCGCCGAAGCGCGGAATCAGCGGGCTGAACACGATCGCGCCGCACGCGAACAGCACGCCGCAGCTCAACTTGATCCCGATCATCACCGACGCCGCGCGGCGCTCGCGAAAGCCCGCGCGCGTCAGCTGCAGGCCGAGCTTCACGCGCTGCATCGGGTCGAGCACCGGCAACCGTTCGCCCAGCTGCGCGAGCCGGCGCGTGAGATCCAGCCGGACGCCGCCCGGCTGCAGCCACCCCGCCACCGGTGCCGGCGGATGCTGGCCAGCGGCCTGCCGCACGCGCGCGGCGATCCGCTGGCGGGTGCCGCCGCCGGGCGTGGCGAGCGCCACCGCGACACAGCCGAGCAACAACAGCAACTCGAGGCCACGGGCGGCCAGTATCGACATCGTCATCGCGCGGTATCCAGTTTCGAGATCTTGCGGATCACCAGCAGGCCGACCGTCAGCAACCCGGCCGCGATCGTCAGCATCGTGTGTCCCGGGTGCGTCGTGAACAGCAGCATCACGTAGTCGCGGTTCACGAGAAACAGCGCGCCGATCATCACGAACGGCACCGCCGAAATGATGTTCGTCGTGATGCGCCCTTCGGCGGTCAGCGCGCGGGTCTTCAGGCGGATGTCGCGACGCGTGCGGATGATGCTCGACAGCTCGTCGAGCGTTTCGCCGAGACTGCCGCCGGTCTCGCGCTGCAGCAGCAGGTAGACGGTGAAGAACGAGAAGTCCGCGATCATCAGCCGGTCGGCCGCCTGCGTCAGCACGTCCTTGAGATCCGCGCCGACGCGCAGGCTGTCGCCCATCGAGCGGAACGTCGCGCGCACCGGCTCGGCCGCGCCGTCGCCGACCATGCTGATCGCCTGCGTGACCGGAATGCCCGCGCGCACGGCTCGCACGATCACGTCGATCGCGTCGGGGAACGCTTCGAGAAAACGGATCCGGAAGCGCTCGACCAACGCACGGTAGCTGGCCCGCATCGCGACCAGCGGCAACCCGACGTAGATCAGCGGACGCAGGAAGCCCGGCGGCCCGATCAGCTTCACCGCGACGATCGCGACGATCGCGCCGGCGATCGTGCTCGCGACGACGATCCTCACGCCGCCCTTGCCGCCGACCGCACGCACGCGCGTCACGCGGCGCTGCAGCCACGCGCGCAGGCGGCCCTGGCGGCGCTCGAGGTTGAACAGCGCGACCCCGGGCGTGGCAGAGGCAAGCCCGTCGCGCCCGGCGAGCGACGGCGACAGCCGGCGCATCCGCGCGCGAATGCGCTGGGCCGGCGTGCGGCTCGCGCGATCGAACCACGACGACAGCACGAGCCCGATCGCGAGGATCATCACGAACGCGCCCACCGCGAACAGGTCGGCGGCCCTCATTGCCGGAACACCTCGGCGAGCGCATCCTCGACGCCGTAATACGCGGCGCGCGCCGCGAATGACGGCCGCAACGGCGACGCCTCGAACACGCCCTTCACCGCGTCGCGCGTCGTGTCGCCTTCCTGGCGGAACGCGAACAGGTCCTGCGTGATCACCACCTCGCCTTCCATCCCGACGATCTCGGTGATCCGCGTGACGCGCCGCACGCCGTCGCGCATCCGCTCGATCTGCACGAACAGGTGCACGGCGCTCGCGATCTGGCGCCGGATCGACAGCAGCTGCAGGTTCGCGTTCGCCATCATGACCATGCTTTCGAGCCGGCTGATCGCATCGCGCGGCGAATTCGCGTGGATCGTCGTCATCGATCCGTCGTGCCCCGTGTTCATCGCCTGCAGCACGTCGAATGCCTCGGGGCCGCGAATCTCGCCGAGGATGATGCGGTCGGGCCGCATCCGCAGCGCGTTGCGCACGAGATCGCGCTGCGAGATCCCGCCGAGCCCTTCGGTATTCTCCGGCCGCGTCTCGAGGCTCACGACGTGCGGCTGCAGCAACTGCAGCTCGGCCGCATCCTCGATCGTCACGATCCGTTCGTGCTGCTCGATGTGCTGCGACAGCGCGTTGAGCAACGTCGTCTTGCCCGAGCCGGTGCCGCCCGAGATCACGATGTTCAGCCGGCACGCGCACGCGACCTTGAGCACCTGCAGCATCGGAGGCGAGATGTTGCCCTGCTGCGCCATCCGCGCGAGCGTGATGTCGCGCTTCGCGAACTTGCGGATCGAGATCGACGGGCCGCGCATCGCGATCGGCGGCAGCACGACGTTCACGCGGCTGCCGTCGGCGAGCCGCGCGTCAACCATCGGGCTGCTCTCGTCGACGCGACGCCCCACCGCCGCCGCGATCCGCTGCGCGACGCTCGCCACGTGCGCGTCGTCGCGGAACTTCAGCGACGTGAGCTCGAGCCGGCCCGCGCGCTCCACGTAGACCTGGTCGGGCCCGTTGACGAGGATGTCGGTGACCGTATCGTCGGCGAGCAGCGGCTCGATCGGCCCGACGCCGAACATGTCGTTCAGGATCGCATCGACGATCAGCACCTGCTCGCCGGCCGTGATCTTCAGGCGCTCGCGATCGACCGTGTGCGCGGCCACCTGCTCGATGCCCGCGCGCACTTCGTCGCGCGTCTTCATCAGCGCCGCCGACATGTTCATCGACGCGAACACCGCGCCGCGGATCGCGTCGAACTTGCTTGATCGGATCAGCGCCTCGTGGGTGTCGGCCGTCACGGGTGTGCGAGCCGGAGTCGGTGCAGGCGCGTCCGCCGCGGTCGGAGCCGGGGCCGATGGAGCGGCCTCGCGCGCCACGGTGGGCGTCGCGGCCTGTGGCTCGGCCGGCGCGGGATCCGCCGGCGGCCGGTTGCGGGTGCCGAACGTCACGTTCCCTTCCTCCACTTGACGAGCCGCGCATACCACGGCTCGGCGACGGCCATCGGCTCGCCGGTGATGCCGTTCGCGAGCTGCCGGATCTGGTCCAGGAAGCCGTTGCGCTTTGCGCCTTCGATCGGCTCGCCGAGGTTCTCGGCGACGGCGAGCGTCTGCGGCTCGTGCGGCAGCTCGTGCAGCGCCGCGCCGCCGAACGCCGCCTCGAAATCGACCGGCTCGACGCGGCCCGCGACCGGGGCGAGCGGGTTGTTCAGCACCATCGACAGCAGCCGCTCGCCGGGCAGTTCCCGCACGAAGCGCACGAGCCGCGCGGCTTCGTACGCGGCGTGCACCGAACGGTCGACCACGACGTGGACGAGATCGGACGCCACGAGCGCGTCCTCGAGCAGCTTGCCGGCGCCGCTGCCGACGTCGAACAGCACGTAGTGGAAACGGTCCTTCAGCATGTCGACCAGGCGCGCGACGGCCTGGTCGCCCAGCGTGACGTCGGCGCCGTAGGCCAGCTCGGCGGACAGCACGTGCAGCCGGTCGCCCTTCGTCACGAACATGCGCTCGAACAACGCGTCGTCGGGACGCTGCCCCATGTTCAGCAACTCGATCAGCCCGTTGTTGCTGGACAGCCCGAACATCGAGTTCGCGCCGCCGCCGTGCAGGTTCAGGTCGACGTAGGCCACCCGGCGGCGCTTCTCGCTCGCCAGGAAGCGCGCGAGGCTCACCGTGATCGTGGTCGCGCCGACGCCGCCGCGCGCGCCGACGAAGCTGACGACCTTGCCGGTGCGCGCCTGCACGACCGATTCGGTCGCGGTCAGCGCACGCCGCATCAACTCGACGGTCAGCGGCTTGACGATGTAGTCCTGCACGCCGATGCCGAGCAGGTTGCGAAACAGCCCGACGTCGTTCTGCGTGCCGATCGCGATGACGCGCACCGACGGGTCGCACACGTCGGCGAGCCGCATCAGGTCCGACACCGGCAGCACCGAATCGGACACGTCGATGACGAGCTGGCGCGGCGAACGCTCGTACTGCTGCAACAGCCGGATCGCATCGTCGCAGGTTCCCAATTGCAGCTGGGTGCGCGTGATCGACAGTTCCTGCGTGACGCGGCGTATCACGTCCTCGCTGCCCGAATCGGCGACGACCGCGACGAGATCGGCCGCGCCCGCGGACGCGGCGCGCCGGGTGGGCTGACGGTCGAGGAGGTTCATGGGCGGCATCGTGATGGCATCCGGACGGTCAATGGCTGGGCGAGCCGGTCGTCTGCGTCTTGCCTGGCGTCGGCTGCTTCACGCGATCCTCGACGTAGCGGCGCACCGCGTCGGCGGCCGTCTGCGCATCCGCGCCGCCGTACGGCACGGGCGCGACGAGATCCTCCGGCCGCGCGAGCATCGCCGCGAGGTTCGAATAGGTCGCGCAGCCGAACGGCACGCCGGGCCGCGCGTACCCCGCGTCGACGAGATGCGACGGCTGCATCAGCTTCGCGCAATCGGGCGCCACCGCATGCGCGCCGTCGAAGCCGATCGACCGCGCATCGGGCAGGTTGACCGGCGGCGGCGCCGACAGGCAGCCCGCACACACCAGCGGCAGGAGTGCGGCAACGATCGATCGGGTTCGCATGTGCGCCTCCGGTTCAGTACACGAAGCCCGCGGCGCCGACGAGGCGCGGCGTGTCGCCCGACAGCAGGTCGAGCCCGAGGTTGCGCTGCACCGCGAACTCCAGGTCGCTGCTCGGCCGCGCGACGGTGTCGATCGCCTGCTCGAGCTGGCCGGGCCCGGTCGGCTGCACGACGTACGGCGTGACGATCACGACCACCTCGGTCTTGTTGTCCTGGAAGTTCTTCGACGAAAACAGCCGGCCGATGATCGGCAGCCGGCCGAGCCCCGGAATCTGCGACACGGTGTCGGCCGTCTGGCTCTGCAGCAGCCCGCCGATCGCGAAGCTCTGCCCGCTCGACAGCTCGACCGTCGTGTCGACGCGCCGCACCGTGAGCGCCGGCACCTTGATGCTGCCCGTCGTCACGCTGTTGCTCGGATCGACTTCACTGACTTCCGGGCGCACCTTGAGGCTGATCCGGTTGTCGGCGAGCACGGTCGGCGTGAAGTCGAGCGACACGCCGAACGGCTTGTACTCGACCGTGATCACGCCGGTGTTGCCGGTCTGCGCGACCGGAACGGGAATCTCGCCGCCCGCGAGGAAGCTCGCGGTCTCGCCGGACATCGCGGTGAGGTTCGGTTCGGCGAGCATCGTGATCAAGCCCTCCTGGTCGAGTGCGTCGAGCACCACGTCGATCGACCAGCGCCCCGCGCGGAATCCGCCGAGCACCGAGAAGGCGCCCGTCGGCGACAGGTTGAACAGGCCGTTCGTCGGATCGAACAGCGTGCGCCCGTTGAGCAGCCCGCCGACGAAGTTGCCGGCGCCGCCCAGCGAGCTCCAGTTGATGCCGAGCTGCTGCGTGATGTTGCGGCTCACCTCGGTCACCCGCACGCGCAGGTTCACCTGGATCGGGCGCGACAGCGTAAGCCGGTTCACGATCTTTTCCTTGTCGTGCAGATACGGCGTGAGCGACTGCATCACGGCGTCCGCGTCGGCCGCGCTCGGCACCTTGCCCGACACCATCAGCGAGCCCGGCGCGCCGGACACCGACAGCTTCAGCTGCGGAAAGCGGCTGTCGAGCACGCCCTGCAGCGACGCCGTGTCGACCTGCACGATCACCGTCTTGCGCAGGATCGGGCGATGGTTCGCGCCGAGCGCGATCAGCGTGGTGGTGCCCGCCTTCTTGCCGAACACGAACACGGTGCGCGGGGACGGCACCTGGATGTCGGCGACGGACGGATCGGCGACGAACATCGCGGCCGCGGGTTCGGGCAGCGACAGCAGTTCCCCCTTGCCGGTCGCGATCGACAGCGCCGCGCCCGCGTCCGGCGCGCGTGCGACCTGCGCCAACGCGCTCCCGGACGCGACGATGCAGGCCAGGCCCCCGATAGCGATCCAACGAACCATGCGCACCATGCGTGTTCCCGTCAAATGCCGGCCGCCGGGCGGCCGGCCCGAATCGTCAATCCGTCACTGCGCCGCCAT
>NZ_JAAGPC010000293.1:0-6953 GCF_017104595.1 Burkholderia sp. Tr-20390
GCGTGACTGTAGTTCAGCCCTGTGCTCTTCCGATCTGTGGCCGCGCTGCCCGGCCTCGGCTGGGGCGTCGCGCTGCTGGTGGCGCTTGCCGCAGCGGGCGGGATGACGTTGTCCGCCCGCCACGCCGACACCGACCGCACGGTCGACGAACTCGTGTCGAGCCACGTGCGGGCCGACCTGTCGGCGCGCGACATCGACGTGATCTCGACCGACCGGCACACGGTCAAGCCGTGGTTCAACGGCCGGATCGACTATGCGCCGCCGGTCGAGGATCTCGCGGCGGCCGGCTTCGCGCTGGTCGGCGGCCGGCTCGACTATGTCGGGCGGCGTCGCGTCGCCGTGCTCGTCTACCGTTACCGGCAGCACGTGATCGACGTCTACGTGCGGCCGGCCGGGGAGGGGCCGGGGGCGCCGTACACGACCGTGTCGCAAGGCTACGCGCTCGACCGCTGGGAGGCGGCCGGAATGACCTGGTGGGCCGTGACCGACGCCGAACCGTCGGCGCTCGCGGCGTTCAGGACCGCGCTCGATGCGCGACTCGGCGTGACACGCACCGAGTGACGGCGGCGGGCGGCGGCCTGCCGCCTGTCGCGCGTTTCTGTTCCGACCCTGACCAGGAAATGCGCCCAAGAGTGCCCGACCTGCCCGGGTTCGCCCCTTCAAGTCTTTGAAAACATGGCCGAATCCGCGCGCGAATCGTCGATTGGCCTTGCATGCGCCCCGTATCCGGGTTAGAATCTTCGGCTTCTCACTTGCCACACCGGTTCAGACGCCCGGGTGGCTTTAATCCACAAGGAGTGTGTAATGCGTCATTACGAAATCGTATTCATCGTGCACCCCGATCAGAGCGAGCAAGTGCCCGCGATGATCGAGCGTTACAAGACCACGATCACGTCGCACGGCGGTCAGATCCACCGCGTCGAAGACTGGGGCCGTCGCCAACTGGCCTACATGATCGAGAAACTCGCGAAGGCTCACTACGTCTGCATGAACATCGAGTGCGACCAGACGACGCTCGACGAACTCGAACACGCGTTCAAGTTCAACGACGCCGTGCTGCGCCACCTCATCGTCAAGATGAAGAAGGCCGAAACCGGCCCGTCGCCGATGATGAAGGAAGTTCAGCGCGAAGAAGCCAAGAAGGCGGCTGCAGCTCAGCCGACCGAAGCGCAGGCTTAAGTTCGTCATTCATTAAGCCATCAAGGAGCGCGTCACTCACGTGAACAGGTTGCAATTGACGGCAAGCGTCGTCGAACGCGCACCGGTGCGATATACGCCGGCAGGTGTTCCGATCGCAAGCGCCACATTGCATCACCGCACGGAAGTCGTCGAAGCAGGCATTCCCCGTCAGGTCGAAATGACGATCGAGGCGGTGGCGGCCGGTGAGGCGAGCGGCAGGCTGGAGAGTCGTGAAATGGGCGTCGAAACGCTGTTCACGGGCTTCCTGGCAAAGAAAAGCCGCAACGCGAGAACCTTGGTGTTTCACATCACAGCATTGCAGGACATTGGAAAGGACTGAAATCATGCCCCGCCCGACTGGTAAGAAATTCGACAAGCGTCGTCAGCAACAAAACCCGCTCTTCAAGCGCAAGAAGTTCTGCCGTTTCACGGCTGCAGGCGTCGAGCAGATCGACTACAAGGACACGGAAACGCTGAAGGACTTCATCGGCGAAAACGGCAAGATCACGCCGGCTCGTCTGACGGGTACGAAGGCGCACTATCAGCGTCAGCTGGATACGGCCATCAAGCGTGCGCGTTTCCTCGCGCTGCTGCCGTACACCGATCAGCACAAGGCGTAATCAGGCGACGCAATAAGGAGAATTCGAATGCAAATCATTCTGTTGGAAAAAGTCGCCAATCTGGGTAACCTCGGCGACATCGTCAAGGTCAAGGACGGTTACGCTCGCAACTTCCTGATCCCGAACCGCAAGGCTCGCCGTGCAACGAAGGAAGCGATCGCCGAATTCGAAGTTCGCCGCGCCGAGCTCGAAAAGATCGCCGCTGAAAAGCTGGCAGCATCGCAGGCAGTCGGCGAGAAGCTGAACGGCCAGTCGTTCGAAATCACGCAGAAGTCGGGCGTTGACGGCCGTCTGTTCGGCTCGGTCACGAACGGCGACGTCGCGGAACTGCTGAAGAAGGCAGGTTTCGAAGTCGAGAAGCTGCAAGTTCGCATGCCGGAAGGCCCGCTGAAGATGATCGGCGAGCACAACGTCCAGGTCGCGCTGCATACGGACGTCGTCGTCGACGTCACGATCAACGTGATCGGCGACCACGCATAAGCGTACGCAAGCTTTCCGGGCGGCTTCCGCCGTCCGGACAAGGGCAGGCGCCCGGGCAACCGGGGCCTGCCTTTTTTATTGCTCGTTCGCCGGTGGCCGGTATGGCGCCGTCCTGTGTAATTCGCGATAATCCCAACCCATGAACGCGCCGCAAGATCCTCAAATCGAATCGCTGAAAGTCCCGCCGCATTCGGTCGAAGCCGAGCAGTCGGTGCTCGGCGGCCTGTTGCTCGACAACGCGGCCTGGGACCGGATCGCCGACTTCCTGTCGCAGGGCGATTTCTACCGCTACGACCACCGGATCATCTACGAGCACATCGGCCGCCTGATCGCGTCGACGCGCCCGGCCGACGTCGTGACCGTGTACGAAGCGCTGACCACGTCCGGCAAGGCCGACGACGTCGGCGGGCTGGCCTACCTGAACGCGCTCGCACAGAACACGCCGAGCGCGGCGAACATCCGTCGCTATGCGGAAATCGTGCGCGACCGCGCGGTGCTGCGCCGGCTCGTGTCGGTCGCCGACGAAATCTCGGCCGATGCGTTCAACCCGCAGGGCAAGGAAGTCCGCCAGCTGCTCGACGAGGCCGAGTCGAAGGTGTTCTCGATCGCCGAAGAGGGCGCGCGCGGCAACCAGGGCTTCCTCGAGATCGGCCCGCTGCTCACGCAGGTCGTCGAGCGCATCGATACGCTGTACCACACGGCGAACCCGAGCGACGTCACAGGCACGCCGACGGGCTTCGTCGACCTCGACCGGATGACGTCCGGGATGCACGGCGGCGAACTGATCATCGTTGCGGGGCGCCCGTCGATGGGTAAGGCACAGCCGCTCGACGCGCGCGTCAGGACGTTGACTGGCTGGAAGCCGATGGGCGAGCTGGCGATCGGTGATGCGCTTGCTTCGGTCGACGGGGCATCGTCGATCGTGACCGGCATCTATCCGCAGGGCGAACGCCAGGTGTATCGGGTCAGCTTTTCGGATGGACGTTCGGCCGAATGCTGCGACGAGCACCTGTGGTGCGTCCATTTCCGCGAGTGGGAAAAGCCGCGAGTGCTGTCGACCGCGGAGATTCGCACGTTGCTGACGCGCGAACGCTACCGGAACCGGTTGTGGATCGACATGCCGACCGGCGAGTTTGGTCATTGCGAGGCGCTGCCGGTTGATCCCTGGGTACTCGGCGCGCTGCTGGGCGATGGTGCGCTCGGCGGGACTGCCGTGCGTTTCAGCGTGAAGGCCGAGGAAACGTTGAACCGGATGCGCGAGCGTGTCGACGTGTCGCTCGAACTTGAATACGCAGGCCAGTACGACTGGCGCATCAAGCGCCGGCGGTCGACGGCCGCAGAGGCCCGGCCGTCCGCCAACCCGCTCAAGGCTGCGCTCGAGCAGCTCGGTGTGTGGGGGAGGACGAGTTACGACAAGTTCATCCCGCGTATCTACCTCGATGCGGACAAGGACGCGCGGCTGGATTTGTTGCGCGGGCTGCTCGACACGGACGGCTGGGTCGAATCGTGGGGTACGGTGCGTTATTCGACCGCCAGTGCGCAGTTGGCGAGCGACGTGCGCGAACTGGCGCGTTCGCTTGGTGCGTGGTGCCAGGTGGTCGAAAAGGCGACGAGCTTCACTGTCGACGGCGAACGCAAGGCCGGTGCGACGGCTTACGTTTGCACGATCAGTCATCCAGATCCGCAGAGCCTGTTCCTGTTCAAGGGCAAGCGCGAGCGGCTGACGGCCGGCCGGACGCGCCGCAAGCTGCCGGTGATTACTGGTATCGAGCCATCGCGCCGGACTGCCACGCAGTGCATCTCGGTTTCGCATCCGTCTCGGCTGTACGTGACCGACGATTACGTCGTGACCCACAATACGGCCTTTTCGATGAACATCGGCGAATACGTCGCGGTCGAGTACGGGCTGCCGGTCGCGGTGTTCTCGATGGAAATGCCGGGTACCCAGCTCGTGATGCGGATGCTCGGCTCGATCGGCCGGCTCGACCAGCACCGGATGCGGACGGGCCGCCTGACGGACGAGGATTGGCCGAAGCTGACGCACGCGGTGCAGAAGATGAGCGAGGCGCAGCTCTTCATCGACGAAACGGGCGGCCTGAACCCGATGGAATTGCGCTCGCGCGCACGGCGGCTGGCGCGGCAATGCGGCAAGCTCGGCCTGATCATCGTCGACTACCTGCAGCTGATGTCGGGTTCGTCGCAGGGCGAGAACCGCGCGACCGAAATCTCGGAAATCTCGCGATCGCTGAAGAGCCTCGCGAAGGAACTCGACGTGCCGGTGATCGCGCTGTCGCAGCTGAACCGCGGCCTCGAACAACGCCCGAACAAGCGCCCGGTGATGTCGGATTTGCGTGAATCGGGCGCAATCGAACAGGACGCGGACGTGATCCTGTTCATCTACCGTGACGAAGTCTACAACCCGGACAGCCCCGACAAGGGCACGGCCGAAATCATCATCGGCAAGCAGCGTAACGGTCCGATCGGCCCTGTTCGGCTCACGTTCCTGGGGCAATACACGAAGTTCGACAACTTTGCAGGGGCGCAGACGTTCTACGGCGAGTAACGCCGGTTGTAAAGCCCTAAATCGCCAAACGTTGTATCCAATCCCGGCGCGCGCATGTGCGCGCGTCGCGGCGCGACCGAAAACGGTACAATGTCGCCCGTTTTCGTGACAGTAGTTTGACAATCTCTCAGGAATCCCATGTTCGGTCGATTCATGCCCACCGAGGGCAAGTTCTTTGAACTCTTCAACGCGCACGCGAAGCACATCGTTTCCGGTGGCCGCGAGCTCGAACTGCTGATCGACAATCTCGCCGACGCCGAGATTCACAAGCAAAACGTGCAAACCGCCGAGAAGGCCGCCGACAAGCTCACGCACGAGGCGATCGATCTGCTGCACAAGACTTTCATCACGCCGCTCGATCGCGACGAGATCCACAAGCTGATCACGACGATGGACGACATCCTCGACCTGATGGAAGACGTCGCGACCGCCGTGTCGCTGTACGACGTACGTTCCGTCACGTCCGAAGCGAGCCAGCTCGCGCACATCGTCACGCAGTCGGCCCAGCACGTACAGCAGGCGGTCGGGTTGCTGTCCGACATGAAGCAGTCGGCGCAGATCCTCAAGCAGTGCGAGGAGATCGACCGCTGGGAGTCGGAGGCCGATCGCGTGCTGCGCGCGGCCATGTCGAAGCTGTTCCGCGAGGAAGACGACGTGAAGACGCTCATCAAGCTGAAGGCGATCTACGAACTGCTCGAAGAGATCACCGACAAGTGCGAGGACGTCGCGAACATCATCGAAGGCATCGTGCTGGAAAACGCCTGAGCGGACCACGATGCATTCGATACAACTCGCCCTATGGATGGTCGCGGCACTCGTGCTCGTCGCGCTCGTATTCGACTTCATGAACGGCTTTCACGACGCGGCGAACTCGATTGCCACCGTCGTGTCGACCGGGGTGCTGAAGCCCCAGCAGGCCGTCGTGTTCGCGGCCGCGTTCAACGTGATCGCGTACTTCATCTTCCACCTGAAAGTCGCGCAGACCGTCGGTAAAGGCACGATCGATCCCGAGATCGTCGACCATTACGTCATTTTCGGCGCGCTGGTCGGCGCGATCGGCTGGAACGTGATCACGTGGTACTACGGGATCCCGTCGAGCTCGTCGCACGCGCTGATCGGCGGCCTCGTCGGCGCGGCGCTCGCGAAGTCAGGCTGGAGCTCGCTGAACATCGACGGGCTGCTGAAGACGATCGCGTTCATCTTCATCTCGCCGCTGCTCGGCTTCATCCTCGGCTCGCTGTTCATGCTCGGCGTGTCGTGGCTGTATTTCCGCACCGCGCCCAGCAAGGTCGACCGGCGCTTCCGGCGGCTGCAACTGCTGTCGGCCGGGCTGTACAGCCTCGGCCACGGCGGCAACGACGCGCAGAAGACGATCGGCATCATCTGGATGCTGCTGATCGCGTCGGGCTATGCGTCGGCGACCGCCGATGCGCCGCCGGCGTGGGTGATCGGCGCGTGCTACCTGTCGATGGGCCTCGGCACGCTGTTCGGCGGCTGGCGCATCGTGCGCACGATGGGCCAGAAGATCACGAAGCTCAAGCCGGTTGGTGGCTTCTGTGCGGAAACCGGTGGCGCGATGACACTGTTCCTCGCGTCGTTCCTCGGCATTCCGGTGTCGACCACGCACACGATCACCGGCGCGATCGTCGGTGTCGGCGCGACGCAGAAGCTGTCGGCGGTGCGCTGGGGCGTGGCCGGCAACATCGTGTGGGCATGGGTGCTGACGCTGCCTGCGGCTGCGTTGTTCGCGGCCGGCGGATGGTGGCTCGGTCACCAGATCTTCTGATCGCCGACGTAGCCGGATCGACATCCGATGCGCCGCCAGCCGAAAGGCTGCGGCGCATTTTCTTTTGGAGCGGGGAGTTTGCGACGGAACGGGCGGGGTGGCGGCACATACCGCCAACGTGATTGACTGTCGAGGTTCGGGCAGCCGGTCAGTAGCTTCCGTTCGCAAACCGCGCGATCGGATCGTCTGCCGTACTGGTGCGCGGGCTGAACGGCTCTGGAGCGCGAGCCGTGCGGCAGAGATTGCGCAGAGGTGCCGTGGCGCTGAATCGACTAGCGTTGTCGATGAAACGAAGCCGGTCACGAAGCCGCCGCCTTTGCTTTTC
>NZ_JAAGPC010000294.1:0-232 GCF_017104595.1 Burkholderia sp. Tr-20390
TGTCAGTAGATGCCTATCACATGAGAGATGAGACGTGAGGTAGATATGCAAGATCAGCGTATCGCCAGACATGTCGGTACGTGTGTACGGATAGTCGTCTAAGATGGCATTGGGTACTTACAAGTTGGCTGAGGTGTTGGACTAGCTCAGCTCGTTGTTGGACGTATTGCTGGTACTGTTGTGTGTTGTTTTTTTTTTTTTTTTTTTCTTTTTTTTTTCTTTTTTTTTTTTT
>NZ_JAAGPC010000295.1:0-6308 GCF_017104595.1 Burkholderia sp. Tr-20390
TAGCGGCGCGATGGCAACGGGCCGCGCGTACTGTTCGAGCACGTCGCGCGCGAGCACGACCTTGCCGAACGCACCGCCGTGGATCGCGTCCACCGCGCGCCGGACTTCGTGCTGCCATTCGCTCGCCTGCAGCGCCTGCGTGTGCAGCAGATGCGGGGCATCGTCGTCATGGGCGGCGGCGAGCGCACCGAGCGACTCGATGCGCGCGAGGCACGCATGCGCGAGCGCGGCCGGATCGTCGTGCGCGGCGACGACGTGCTGGCAGACGACCCAGTGCGCATCGCCTTCGCGCACGATCAGCAGCTTCGCCACCGTCATGCTCGCGTCGGGAAACGGCGCCCAGTGTGTGCTGCGTGGGCCATGCGAGTCGAACCGGAAGCCGCCGACGAGGCGCGGCGGTTGCGGGCCGGCCGTCACCGCATCGCGAACGAGCGTGCGCCAGCGTGCATCGATCTGCGCGAAGCGCGTGTCGCCGGTGGCGGTCAGTTCGAGCGCGCCGTCCCAGCCGAACAGCGTGACGGACGCATCGCCGGCTTCGTGAAAGCACCACGGCGTGGCGCCGTCGTCCCACGCGGCGATCAGGTCGAAGAAGTCGAGCGGGCGCAGCGGCACCGACACCGACGCGAGTGTCGGCGTGCCGGTGTCGGCGGCGCGGCGGGCCGCGCGGGCGAAGGTGTCGTGCAGCAGCGGGAGGCCGGCGTTCATGCGAGCCCCCGCTGTTGCCGCCAATACTGCGTCTGCTGCGCGATGTACCACGCGATCAGGCCCGAGAACAGCGTCTCGACGTAGTCGGCATCGAGGCCGGCCTGTTCGGCCCAGCGGCGCCGGTCGGGCAGCATCGCGGCCACCCGTTCCGGCGCGGCGATGCTCGCTTCGTCGGGCTTGAAGCGCGATGCAGCCTTCACATACTGCATGCGCCGGCCGAGCGCGTCGATGATGTCGGCGTCCAGGCGATCGATGGCTTCGCGAATGTCGGGCAGCCCCGTGCAGGCGTCCGGTGTCTTCATGTGTACTCCTTTCCGTAACGAAGGGATTGGTCGATCCGTTCGACCAGATGCGCGATCACCGCCGGGTATTGGTGGCGCAGGTAGAAGTGGTCGCCGCTGAACGTCTCGATGCGGATCGGGCGCGACGCGACGTCCTGCCACGCATGCGCCTCGTCGTCGTCGAGCTCGGAATCGGCGAGCGGCAGCATCACGCCGAGCGGCGTATCGAGCCGCGGCGGCCGGTCGCGGCGATACGTTTCGATCGCGCGGTAGTCGCTGCGGATCATCGGCAGGTAGAGCGCGCGCATTTCCGGATCGGCGAGCAGCGCGGCGTGCTCGCCGGACAGCCGCGCGACATCGCCTACCAGCGCATCGTCGGATTGCAGGTGCAGGTCCGACAGGCGCTGGCGATGCGGCGGCGGCAGCGCGGAGACGGCCAGGTAAAGCGGTGCCGCGCCGCGCGCTTCGAGTCGCGCCGCCACCTCGTACGCGAGCGCGGCGCCGAGGCTGTGCCCGAACAGCACGAGCGGCGCGTGGGCATAGCGTTGCAGCGCGTCGGCGGCGGGGCCGGCGAGTGCGTCGATCGACGTCAGGCATGGCTCGCCGAAGCGTTCCTCGCGGCCCGGATACTGCAGCGCGAGGAGGTCGACGTCCCACGGCAGCGCGCGGCTCCAGCCGCGAAAGAAATTCGCGGTGCCGCCGGCGTGCGGGAAGCAGACGAGTTGCGCGCGCGGGCACGGCGACAGGCGCAGTTCGCGGATCCAGTGCGAATCGGTCGGCCGCGCGCTCATGCGGCCGCCGCCTGCAACTGGCGGCGCAGCAAGTCGCGCAGCGATTTCTTGCTGGTCTTGCCGATGCCGGTTTCCGGGAAGCGCGGCATGAACTCGATGCGATCGGGAATCTTGAACGCCGCGAGCCCGCAGTCGCGCAGGTAGCGTTTCAGCACCAGCCTGGACGGTGCGGGCGCACGGGCGACGACGAACGCGCACGTGCGCTCGCCGAGCAGCGGGTCGGGCATCGCGACCACCGCCGCGTCGTGCACCTGCGGGTGGGCGAGCAACAGGTTCTCCACTTCCTCGGCGGAGACCTTCTCGCCGCCGCGATTGATCTGGTCCTTGTCGCGGCCTTCGACGACGAGGTCGCCGTCCGCGGTGCGCCGTACGCGGTCGCCGCTGCGATAGAAGCCGTCGGCGGTGAACGCGGTCGCGTTGTGCTCGGCGAGCCGGTAGTAGCCGCGGATCGTGTACGGGCCGCGCACCTGCAGTTCGCCGATTTCACCGGGCGCGACCGGTTCGCCGGCATCGTCGACGATGCGCACTTCGTCGCCGTCCGACACGGGGCGGCCCTGCGTGTGCGCGATCCGTTCGGGCGAATCGTCGAGCCGCGTGCAGCAGATGAGCCCTTCGGCCATCCCGAACACCTGCTGCAGCGTGCAGCCGAGCACGGTCGTCACGCGCGCGGCCGCGTGGTCCATCAGTCGTGCGCCGCCGACCTGCAGCACGCGCAGGCTCGACAGGTCGGCCCGCCGTTGCGGCTGTTCGTCGAGCCACAGCAGCGCGAGCGGCGGCACGAGCGCGGTATGCGTGACGCGCTCCCGCGCGATCAGCGCGAAGCTCTGTTCGGGCTCGGGCCGCCCGGTCGTGATGACGCGGCCGCCCGCGAGCAGCGCGCCGATCGTGCCGGGGCAGCACAGCGTGAAGTTGTGCGCCATCGGCAGCGCGGCGAGATACACGGTGCTGGCGTCGAAGCCGCTCGCGGCGCTGCACGCGCGCACGTTGTACAGGTATTCGCGGTGACGGCGCGGGATCAGCTTCGGCGTGCCGGTCGTGCCGCCCGACAACTGGAAGCACGCGATGTCGTCGGCGCGTGCCGCGCATTCGCGCAGCGGCGGCGCATCGTACAGCGCGTCGAACGGCGTGAACGCGTGATCGTCGCCGGCCATCACGACGTGCTCGAGCGTCGGGCAATCGGCCTGCAACGCGGCCGCGAGCGGCCGGCAGTCGAATTCGCCGAGTTGCGCCGCGCCCAGATACGCACGCGCGTCGGCGAAGCGGCAGAACGCGCCGATCTCGTAGTGCCGGTGAGCGGGGAGGGCGAGCACCGGCCGCACGCCGAGCTGGAACAGCGCGAAGCACGTCTCGATGAAGCGTGCGCCGTTCGGCAGGTGGACGACGACCGCGTCGCCGCGCGTCAGGCCGAGACGCGCGAAGCCGCCCGCCAACCGGCGGATGCGCGCGAGCAGGTCGCGATAGCTGAGCCGGCAGGCGCCGTCGACGACGGCGAGCGCATCGGGATCGCGCTGCACTTGTGCGTCGAGCGCATCGAAGAAAGTCGTGTCTTGCCAATAGCCGGCGTCGCTGTAGCGGCGCGCGAAGTCGTCGGGCCAGTCGGGCGCGTCGGCCGGGAAGGCCGGCGCCACGGAGGGAAGGGAGGATTGCATGCGCTGACCTTGGGTTCCGGCAAGTTGTCAGAAAATGTAAATGAGAGGTATTATCATTTGTAACAAGTGCTGCGATAGCGCCGTTTCTTTCGATATCGCGGCAATTTCATTCGATCGGGCGCCGGTCGCGCGGCGCCCGCCCGGCCCGGCCGGACAATCGGCCGGTTGCCGCCGGCGCGCGCCGGGCCGCGCGTGCCGCCTAACCAACGGACCTCCGATGAGCTCGACCTCCTTCGCTTCGTCACGACGTCACCCGCCGGTGCTCGTGCCCGGCAATCATCCGGGCGTGGTGCACATCGACGCGGGCATGAAACTCATGAGCGGCACGCTGTGCTCGGATAGCCGCGACTGGTACGAGGAGCCGCTCGAAAAAGGGCTGAAGCTCGTCCTCGTGCAGAGCGGGCAGCTGCGCTGTCGTGTGCCGGGCCAGCCCGAGCAGTGCATCAAGGGGCCGGGCCTGTGCGTGATCGCCAACGACGGCGAATTCACGACGCACCAGATCTATGACCGCGACACGCCGCTGCGCTACACGATCGTGCAGCTCGGCCTCGACGCGCTCGACCGCAACCTGAGCCTGTTGCCGGAGAAGATGCTCGCGCCGACGGGCGGCGATCCGCGTATCGTCAGTTGCCCGGCGTCGAAGGCGCTGCAGGCGCTCGCGGTGCAGATCGCGACCTGCCCGTTCGAGGGCGCGGTGCGCGAGTACTACCTGAAGGCCAAGGCCTTCGAGCTGACCGCGTTGAGCGCGCAGCTGCTGGCGACGCAGCGGCAGTTCGCGCCGGCCGACGTGCGCGTCACGTCGTCGGACGTCGAGCGCGTGTATGCGGCGAGCGACATCCTGACGCGCGAGCTCCAGCAGCCGCCCACGCTTGATGCGCTCGCGGGCCGGGTGGGGATGAATTCACGCAAGCTGACGGCCGGTTTCCGCAAGGTGTTCGGCACGAGCGTGTATGCGTACCTGCAGGAATACCGGCTGCGGACCGCGCACGCGATGCTGTGCGCGGAGGACGCGAACGTGTCGACCGTGGCGTACCGCGTCGGCTATAGCCCGGCCCATTTTTCGATCGCATTCCGCAAGCGCTACGGCATTTCGCCGAGCGATATTCGTGCGTCGTCGAACGCGATCGACGACGTCGAGACGGAGCGCGCGGCAATCTAAAACAACTGACCGGCAGCCTAAAGCAATCGACAAGGCTCACGGGAGTGAATGAGATAGATTCTCATTCACGGGTGGCCGCCGCCGCGCGGATCCGCCATCGAACGACCCATACAAGGCGTGCCCATGAGCCAGACCGCTGTCGATTCCAGCATCGATCATTCCGATCCTTCCCGTTTTTCTCCCATTGCCTTTCGCTCGCAGCTCGTCGCGATGATCGCCGAGCTGCTCGACGAGCCCGTCGACGAAATCGCGTCGCTCGACGATGACGAGGACCTGCTGAGCTGCGGCCTCGATTCGATCCGGCTGATGTATCTGCAGACGCGCGTGAACCGCCTCGGCTACGCGCTGACGTTCGATGCGCTCACGCGTACGCCGACGCTCGGCGCGTGGGCCGAACTGCTTGCGAATGCGCCGCGCGTCGTTCCCGCGGCGCCTGACGTCGAGGCGGCCGAGGTCGTCGACGTCGACGTGCATGCGCCGTTCGACCTGTCCGCGGTGCAGCAGGCGTACTGGCTCGGCCGCGGCGATGGCGAAGTGCTCGGCAACGTGAGCTGTCATGCGTTCCTCGAGTTTCGCTGCCGTGCAATCGATCCCGTTCGTCTCGACGCGGCATGCCGGCTCGTGCGCGAGCGCCATCCGATGCTGCGTGCGCGCTTCACCGGTGGCCGTCAGCAAATCGTCGCGGCGCCGGACGCGCCGGTGTTCGCGCATGCGGACTGGCGTGACAGGACGGCCGCCGAGGCGGAAACCGAATGGGTGTCGCTGCGCGCGCGCCGGTCGCACGAATGTCTCGACGTCGAGCGCGCGCAGGTCTTCATGATGGGGCTCGTGCAGATGCCCGGTGGTGAAGATCGCGTGTGGTTGAGCGTCGACCTGCTCGCGGCCGACGTGGACAGCGTGCGGCTCCTGATGCAGGAAATCGGCGCTGCCTACGCCGAGCCGTCGGCGTTGCCCGACGCACCGTCGACGTGGTTCCCGGCCTGGCTCGCGCGTCGCGCGGCCGATACGCGCGATGCGCGGGCCGCGGCGCGCGACGCATGGCAGGCGCGGCTCGCCACGCTGCCGGAAGGGCCGGCGCTGCCGCTCGCCCGCGCACCGGAAACGATCCGTGCGCCGCGTTTCAGCCGCGTCGCGCATACGCTGAGCACGGCCGAACTCGCGCGCCTGCAGGCGCGGGCCGCGCAGCATGGCGTCACGCTGTCGTCGGTGTTCGGCGCGGCGTTCGCCGCGGTGCTCGCGCGCTGGAGCGGCCGTCACGCGTTCCTGCTCAACGTGCCGCTGTTCGACCGGCACGGCGATGCGCCCGACCTCGGCCGCGTGATTGCCGATTTCACGACGCTGCTGCTCGTCGAATGCGACCTGCGCGCCGACGCGAGCGCGGCCGACGCGGTGCGCGCGTTCCAGCAGCGGCTGCACGGCGCGATCGCGCAGGCCGCGTATCCGGCGCTCGACGTGCTGCGCGATGCGCGCCGGCAGGGCACGCCGCGTGCGGCGCCCGTCGTGTTCTCGTGCAACCTCGGCGATGCGCCGTTCGTGCCCGATGCATTCGCGCGCGTGTTCGGCGATCTGCACGACATGATTTCGCAGACACCGCAGGTGTGGCTCGACCATCAGCTCTATCGCGTGCCGGACGGCGCGCTGCTCGCGTGGGACAGCGTCGACGGCCTGTTTCCCGACGGGATGATCGATGCGATGTTCGGCGCGTATGTCGCGCTCGTGCAGG
>NZ_JAAGPC010000296.1:0-240 GCF_017104595.1 Burkholderia sp. Tr-20390
TGTCATTAAAAAAAAAAAAAAAAAAAAAAAAAAAAAGAATAGAGACGCATAAAATGAGAATAAGAAGAATAAGAATGAACAGAAGAAAGAAAACGTCGTGTTACGGTAAAGATGAAGCAGTCAGTAATGTTGCTCACAGTGCATCTGTACACGACTCAGTGTGAGTGTACCATAGACCACTGTCGTCAATGTAACAGCAGTGATGAAGAGCGACATAACGGTGTCTCGCCGTAGAACGCT
>NZ_JAAGPC010000297.1:0-6392 GCF_017104595.1 Burkholderia sp. Tr-20390
TCGAGTACACGCGGATCGTCTCCCAGTCGCGCAAGCCCGCCGTGTGCCGCAGGTGCGCGAGGCCGACCGCGCCCGCGCCGACGATCGCGAGATGGCGCGCGGCGCGCGGCGCGAGGCAGTCGACCGCGAGCGCGGTCGTGCCGGCCGTGCGTTCGACGGTCAGCAGGCCGGCGTCGCACCACATCAGCGGCTGGCCCGTGCGCATCGACATCAGCGCGGTCCACGCGGTGACGATCGGTTTCCCGTCGGGCTTGCCGCCCGTCACGACATACGGCGACAGCTTCGCGCCGAATACCTGCGCGTCGGCGAGCGCGCCGAGATACGTGATGAAGTCGCCGGCCTGGTCGGGAAACAGCGTCAGCGTTTGCGGCGGCTGCACCGCGCGCGCCGCGGCGAGCGACGCGAACATGCTGCGCAGCGTGCCGAGCACGTCGAGCGACGGCAGGGCCGCGCGCACCGCGGCTTCGTCGACGGTCAGCGGCAGGGTCGGGGCGGTTTGCGTCATGGGGACATCTCCGGTCGGGGCCGGACAGGACAGTCTCGATCGACGGTGTCCGGCAGTGTTCATGATGGACGAAAAGTCTAATATAGACAAACTAAATCGGGAGAATTTTTCTTTTCGAGATGTCGTGCCGTCGCGTGGTTAGGAAAAATCGCAGGTAAATCAAAGGGGTTAAGGATGGGTGGAGAATTTTCGACGTCGCGTATCAGGGCACGATTCTCGTATCCCCTATAGTCTATAGTAGACTTTGAGTCTATATTTCGCGTGCAGGTCTCGACGCATCGCCGTGTGGCGGCCGCCTGCTTCGAATGCCGACCCGGCGCCCGGCCCGGGGCGTCGTGCACCGATCTTCATCGCCTCAATCCGGAACGGAAGGACCGTCATGAACTGGAAGCTCTCCCTTTGCGCCGCCGCGGCGCTTGCCTGCGCGGCCGTCACGGCCCATGCGGAACAGACCACGTTGCGCTTCGGGATCGAAGCCGCCTATCCGCCGTTCGAGAGCAAGACGCCGGCCGGCCAGCTGCAGGGTTTCGACGTCGACATCGGCAACGCGGTGTGCGCGAAGCTGAACATGAAATGCGTGTGGGTCGAGAATGCGTTCGACGGCCTGATCCCGGCGCTGCAGGCACGCAAGTTCGACGCGATCAACTCGGCGATGAACATCACGTCGAAGCGCCGGCAGAGCATCGACTTCACGCCGGCGATCTACGTGGTGCCGATCGTGATGATCGCCAAGCACGGCTCGCCGCTGCGGCCCGACGTCGCGAGCCTGCGCGGCAAGCACGTCGGCGTGCTGCAGGGCTCGTCGCAGGAGGATTTCCTGAAGGCGCACTGGGCCAACGCGGGCGTGGCCGTCGTGTCGTACCAGGATCAGGACCAGATCTATGCGGATCTCGTCGCGGGTCGTCTCGACGCGGCCGTGCAGGAAGCGCAGACCGCGCAGGACGGTTTCCTCGACAAGCCGGCCGGCCGCGACTACCAGATCGTCGGCGAGCCGCTGAAGGATCCGGCGACGCTCGGTGAAGGCACGGGCTTCGGGATGCGCAAGAACGACAAGGCGCTGCAGGCGAAGATCGTCGGCGCGCTCGACGCGCTGAAGAAGGACGGCACGCTCAGCGCGCTGTCGCAGAAGTACTTCAAGCGCGACATCGTCTCGAAGTAATCGTCATCACCGCCGTGCGCCGGCCGCCGCGCCGGTGCGTGTCGCATCGAATCTCGACGCAGTACGGGGAACCATGGATTTCGACGTCATCGTTCTGGGGGCCGGCATCGTCGGCGTGTCGTCGGCGCTGCATCTGCAGGATCGCGGGCTGCGCGTCGCGCTCGTCGACCGGCGCGCGCCCGGCGAGGAAACGAGCCACGGCAATGCGGGGCTGATCGAGCGCTCGTCGGTCGTGCCATACGCGTTTCCACGCCGGCTCGGCACGCTGCTGCGCTATGCGCGCAACCGCTCGGTCGATCTCTACTGGGACTACCGCGCGCTGCCCGCGTATGCGGGCTGGCTCGCGCGCTTCTGGCGCGAATCGTCGCCGCAGCGGCTCGCGGCCGCCGCGCGCGACCTGTTGCCGCTCGTCGCGGCGAGCGTGGTCGAGCACGACGCGCTGCTCGCGCGCACCGATGCGCAGCCGCTCGTGCACGACGGCGGGTGGATCGAGGCGTTCCGTTCGCCCGCGCTGTTCGATGCGGAAACGCGCGCGCAGCAGCGCGTGGCCGACGCGCACGGGCTGCGGATGACCGTGCTCGACGCGGGTGCGTTGCGGGCGCGCGAGCCCGGTATCGGCGACGCGTTCTGCGGCGCGTTCCACTGGCAGGACCCGAAGACCGTGTCGAGCCCGGGCGGGCTGACCAAGGCCTACGCGCGGCTGTTCGAGCGCGACGGCGGCACGTTCGCGCTCGGCGATGCCCGGACGCTCGTGCAGGTGGATGACGGCTGGCAGGTCGGTACCGAGCACGGGCCGATCTCGGCGCGCTCGGCCGTGGTAGCGCTCGGGCCGTGGTCCGATCACGTCTTCGAGCCGCTCGGCTACCGGATTCCGCTGCGCGCGAAGCGCGGCTATCACATGCATTACCGGCCCACGCGCGCGCCGTTGAACGTGCCCGTGTGCGATACCGAGGCAGGTTTCGTCGTCGCGCCGATGGAAGGCGGCCGCCTGCGGCTCACCACCGGTGTCGAGATCGCGCTGCGCGGCGCACCGCCGACCGGCGTGCAGCTCGCGCGCGCCGAGCCGCTGGCGCGCGACGCGTTCGGCATCGGCGAGCGGCTTGATCCCAAGCCGTGGCTCGGAATGCGGCCTTGCACGCCCGACATGCGCCCGGTGATCGGGCCCGCGCCGCGCCATCGCCACCTGTGGTTCGCGTTCGGTCATTGCCATCACGGGCTCACGCTCGGCCCCGCAAGCGGCCGCCTGCTCGCCGAAATGATGACGGGCGCGCCGACCTATATCGATCCCCATCCGTACCGGCCCGCGCGCTTCGGCTGATCCGGCGGCGCGCGCTGCGTCGCGCGCGCCGGCCTTCACAATGTTTCAATCTGCTATCCGAATTATCGGAAATCACGCAATCGGAAATGATCTGCGTAATCGGCAAGAAAGATAATCGCGAAATAAAGAAAATCAGCAAATCGGCGATTTATCAATGCATTTTCATATTGGTGAAATGCGTAATGGGAAGCTGCTCGTGGCGGTGTGGCACGTCGTTGCAGCGGATGTTCCGGTGTTACGCGGAATGTACCGGAACACGTTACCACGGGGCTCGCAAACGTTACGTTACATCCGCGTTCAGTCGGCCTTTTTCGTCAGATGATTGCGGCGTAAAGGCTGTGAATTTCGTCTGAAATCGATTAAAAAAGCGTTATTGCCCGTCAATAGGCAGACGAATCAATCCCGTTTTTCGAATTGGCACGCTTCGTGCAATCCGTCCCCATGCTTTATCAACGTTGTGCCAACCGAGATGGGGACAATAAAGATGGGACACAATTTGAAATTGACGGGTGTGGCGCTGTCGGTCGCGACGGTGTTCGGGGTACTGGCTTCGGGTTCGGCGATGGCGGGGGCCCTTGATGCGCTGCCGATTCCGCAAGTGATCGTCAACCCGCCGACGAACAGCGTGTCGGTCGGATTGGTCGCGACGGGGACGTCGCCGCTGGGCTCGGTCACCGTGGCGGCAGGCGGGGCAGGCGCGATCCAGACGTCGCTGGGCGATCCCGGCCAGGTGCTGTCGGGCGCCGTGGGGGCGGTGACGGGCGCACTCGGCGGTGGCGGCGGCACGGTGCAGCCGCTCGCGCCGGTCCAGGGTGTGCTGAATCAGGTGACGGGTGCGCTGAGCGGCGGCAACCCGGCAGGTGCGTTGACCGGTGCGCTGAATACGGCGACGGGGACGCTGAGCAACGCGGTTGGCACGGTAACGGGGGCACTGAGTAATGTTGGCGGTGGGGCGAACCCGCTGGCGCCGGTGCAAGGCGTCGTCAATCAAGTGACGGGTGCGCTCGGTGGCGGCAACCCGGCAGGCGCGTTGACCGGCGCACTTGGCACGGTGACGGGTGCACTGGGTGGTATCGGCGGAGGCTCGAATCCGCTGGCGCCGGTACAAGGTGTCGTCAATCAAGTGACGGGTGCGCTCGGTAGCGGTAACCCGGCCGGCGCGCTGACCGGTGCCCTCGGCACGGTGACGGGTGCACTGGGCGGTATCGGCGGTGGTTCGAACCCGCTGGCGCCGGTTCAAGGCGTCGTCAATCAGGTAACGGGGGCGCTCGGTAGCGGTAACCCGGCTGGCGCGTTGACCGGTGCCCTTGGCACGGTGACGGGCGCACTGGGCGGTGTCGGCGGCGGCTCGAATCCGCTGGCGCCGGTACAAGGTGTCGTCAATCAAGTGACGGGTGCGCTCGGTGGCGGCAACCCGGCAGGCGCGTTGACCGGCGCACTTGGCACGGTGACGGGTGCACTGGGCGGTATCGGCGGTGGTTCGAACCCGCTGGCGCCGGTTCAAGGCGTCGTCAATCAGGTAACGGGGGCGCTCGGTGGCGGCAACCCGGCCGGCGCACTGACCGGTGCCGTCGGCACGGTGACGGGCGCACTGGGCGGTATCGGCGGTGGTTCAAACCCGCTGGCGCCGGTTCAAGGCGTCGTCAATCAAGTGACGGGCGCGCTCGGTAGCGGTAACCCGGCAGGCGCACTGACCGGCGCACTCGGCACGGTGACCGGCGCGCTGGGTAATGTCGGCGGCGGTTCGTACCCGCTGGGGGCGGTTCAAGGTGTCGTCAATCAAGTGACGACGGCGCTCAATAACGGCAACCCGGCCGGGGCGTTGACGGGTGCACTCGGTACGGTGGCCGGTGAACTGGGTGCCGGCAATCCGGCAGGCACGTTGACCGGTGCGCTCGGCAACGTGACGGGGGCACTGGGTGCTCTGGGCTCCATCGGTGGTGGCACGAATCCGCTGGCGCCGGTTCAGGGCGTCGTGAATCAAGTGACGGGTGCGCTCAGTGGCGGCAACCCGGCAGGTGCATTGACCGGTGCGCTGAACACGGCGACCGGGGCACTGAGCAACGCACTCGGTACGGCAACGGGTGCGCTCGGTAGCGGCAACCCGGCAGGTGCATTGACCGGCGCTCTCGGTACGGTCACGGGTGCATTGGGCGGTATCGGCGGCGGCTCGAACCCGCTGGCGCCGGTTCAAGGTGTCGTGAACCAGGTCACGGGTGCCCTCGGCAGCGGCAATCCGGCCGGCGCACTGACCGGCGCGCTCGGCACGGTCACGGGCGCATTGGGCGGCATCGGCGGCGGCTCGAACCCGCTGGCACCGGTACAAGGCGTCGTGAACCAGGTCACGGGCACGCTCGGCAGCGGCAACCCGGCCGGCGCACTGACCGGCGCGCTCGGCACGGTCACGGGTGCATTGGGCGGCATCGGCGGCGGCTCGAACCCGCTGGCGCCGGTACAGGGCGTCGTGAACCAGGTCACGGGCGCCCTCGGCAGCGGCAACCCAGCCGGCGCACTGACCGGCGCACTCGGCACGGTCACTGGCGCACTGGGCGGCATCGGCGGCGGCTCGAACCCGCTGGCGCCGATCCAGAGCGTCGTCGACCAGGTCACGGGTACGCTCGGCAGCGGCAACCCGGCCGGCGCACTGAGCAACGCGGTCAACACGATCACGGGCACGCTCGGCAACGTCGGCGGCGCGGGAAGCCCGCTGGCGCCGGTGCAGGGCGTCGTCACGCAGCTCGCCGGCACGCTCGGCGGCGCGGGAAGCCCGCTGGCGCCGGTGCAAGGCGTCGTGAACCAGGTCGTCGGCACGCTGTCCGGCGCCGGTGGCGGTAGCCCGATCACGCCGATCACGAACCTCGTCAACGGCCTGCAGAACGCGCTGCCGACGGGCGGCAACGCAGCCGGCGCGCTGACCGGCGCACTGGGCTCGGTGACGGGCGCACTCGGCAACCTCGGCGGCTCGAACCCGCTGGCGCCGGTGCAGGGCGTCGTGAACCAGGTCGTCGGCACGCTCGGCAACAGCAACGCGGTCGGCACGGCCACGAATGCCCTGGGCAACGCGGTCGGTTCCGTCGTGGGTGCACTCGGCAACCTCGGCGGCTCGAGCCCGCTGGCGCCGGTACAGGGCGTCGTGAACCAGGTGGTCGGCACGCTCGGCAACCTCGGCGGCTCGAACCCGCTGGCGCCGGTGCAAGGCGTCGTGAACCAGGTCGTCGGCACGCTGTCGGGCGCGGCGGGCAGCAACCCGATCGCACCGATCACGAACCTCGTGAGCGGCCTGACGGGCGGCAGCAACCCGGCCGGCGCACTGACCGGTGCGCTCGGTTCGGTGACGGGCGCACTGGCGAGCGGTCCGGCAACATGGGCGTGGGCAAGGACGGCGAGCCGACCGAGAACTTCCAGCTCGG
>NZ_JAAGPC010000298.1:0-233 GCF_017104595.1 Burkholderia sp. Tr-20390
ACAAGGTGAACAGTCTACACGTGAACAGAAAGTAGGTCACGGCAGATGAGTGTGGCAAAGATGAATGCGGTCGCGACAAATGGGGAGGGGAACTGGATACGTACACGGAGCAAGGAGTGTATGAGTGTAGGTAGTTATTGACAAGGAGGGGGATCAGCGAGTTCTATCGTGACGTGAACGTATGCTTGTTTAGAGAGTACGCAGCGCATGATCTGTTCTTTTTTTTTTTTTTT
>NZ_JAAGPC010000299.1:0-6238 GCF_017104595.1 Burkholderia sp. Tr-20390
TGGGTTTCAGAAGGCTGTGCATCGTCGTTCTTCTTGTAGCGGTGGGCAATCGGCCGGAGCTTATGTCAGTTCCATGACCGTTGCATGACGTTCCACCGACAGTCAATTGAAAGCGGCCCTACACCCGCCTGTCAAATCGGTTCCAGATAATGCGCGCAACCGGTCGGTGCCTCGCAGTGCCCGCACCGGCCGTACATCAACCCGGTTCCCACACGCGACAAACGACGAAAGAGAGAACATCGCATGAAGAAGCACGCCTGGATTCGCTATACGCCGATCGCCCTCGCGGCCGCGCTCAGCCTGACCGCCTGCGGCGGCGACGATGTCACGCAGCAAGGCCTGTCGGCCGTCAAGAACGTTGTCGTGATCTACGCGGAAAACCGCAGCTTCGACAACCTGTATGGCAACTTCCCCGGCGCGAACGGCCTGCAGAACGCCACGGCCGCGAACTCGGTGCAAAAGGATCGCGACGGCTCGACGATGGCGACGCTGCCGAAGATCTGGGGCGGCCTGACCGCGACCGGCATCACGCCGGCGGTGACCGAGGCGATGACGGCAAACCTGCCGAACACGCCGTTCGCGATCGACGATCCGAAAGGCTTCAACCAGTCGATGAGCATCGCGACGCGCGACATCGTGCACCGCTTCTACCAGGACCAGATGCAGATCAACGGCGGCAAGAACGACATGTATGCCGCGTGGACCGATGCGGGCGGCCTGACGATGGGCCACTACACCGCCGATCCGTCGAAGCTGCCGCTGTGGAAGGTCGCGCAGCAGTACGTGCTGGCCGACAACTTCTTCATGGGTGCGTTCGGCGGCTCGTTCCTGAACCACCAGTACCTGATCTGCGCGTGCGCGCCGTTCTATGCGAACGCCGACAAGAGCCCCGCGGCCGGCAAGATCGCAGTCCTGAACGCCGACGGCAAGTCGCTGAAGGTCGCCGCGAACTCGCCGGCCTCCGCGCTGAGCGGGCCGCCGAAGTTCGTCAACGACGGCGCGCTGACGCCTGACTTCTACGGCATCAACACGATGCAGCCGGCGTACCAGCCGAGCGGCAACAAGGCGGCCACGGGCGGCGACCCGCTGCTCGCCGACCCGGCCAACCCGTCGACGATGCCGCCGCAGACGGCGACCAACATCGGCGACCTGATGACCAACGCGGGCGTGTCGTGGGCATGGTACGGCGGCGCGTGGGGCCAGGCGCTGCAGGCGAGCCAGAACGGCACGTCGAACGTGATCTACGGTGCCGATCTGTCGACGCCGAACTTCCAGCCGCACCACCAGCCGTTCAACTACTTCGCGAACCAGGCGCCGGGCACCGCGAGCCGCGCGCAGCACCTGCTCGACGGCGGCGCGAACGGTGCCGAGTTCATCAAGGCGATCGACGCGGGCACGCTGCCGCAGGTCGCGTTCTACAAGCCGCAAGGCAACCTGAACGAGCACCCGGGCTACACCGACGTCACCTCCGGCGACCAGCACATCGCCGACGTGATCGCGCACCTGCAGGCTAGCCCGCAGTGGAAGAACATGGTCGTGGTCGTCACGTACGACGAAAACGGCGGCTTCTGGGATCATGCCGCGCCGCCGAATGCCGACCGCTGGGGCCCGGGCACCCGCATTCCGGCGCTGATCGTGTCGCCGTACGCGAAGAAGGGCTTCGTCGACCACACGCAGTACGACACGGGTTCGATCCTGCGCTTCATCACGCGCCGCTTCTCGCTGCCGCGCCTCGCGGGCCTGCAACAGCGCGACGACGCGCTGAAGGCCAACGGCGGGCAGCCGATGGGCGACCTGACGAACGCGCTGCAACTGTCGCCGAACCTGTAACGGCCTGGCGGCTCTGCAATGAACCGGCCGGCGCGATGCCGGCCACCTCATGACACAGGGCGGCTTCGGCCGCCCTGTGTCATGGCGCACACGCACCCATGCGAACATCGGCACGTGCGCGCCGCATCACCCGCCGTGCGTCAGCCCCACGGTATCGAGTGCGACGGCCAGGATCATCGCGCGCGCATTCGGCGGCGTGGGGCGCCCACTCGGGCGGAACACGTCGTCCCCGCACGCGATCCGCGCGCCCGACAGCACGCAGACCCCGGCCTGCCGTGCGCGCCCCGGTTTCCAGTGCTGCTCGCCGAAATGCGCACGCCCCGGCTCGACCCAGCGCACGACCAGCAGTTGCGCCGAGCGCTCGAGCACCTGCACGTGCGGGCGAACCGTCGACACGCGCGGACGGTCGAGCGCCGCCGCCAGGATCATCGCTTTCGATTCGAATGGCGCCCGCCCGCGCGGGCTGAACACGGCGTCGCCGCAGACGATCTTCTCGCCGGACAGCGCGCAGCGGCCCGAGCGCAGCGCACGCGCCGGCGCCCAGCGCTGTTCCGCGCCGCCCGGCGCGAGCCAGCGCACGATCAGCATCTCGTCCGAATACGCGAGCACCTGCACACGCGCATTCATCCGGCACCACGCATCGGGCAGCGCTTCGCCGGCGCACGCGCCGCGGCGCGCGTGCTACCACCCATACTTCAGCTCGACGCCGACATAGTCGGCGTTGTGCCCGCCCGCCTGGCGGATCGCATCGCCAACCTGGAAATGCACGGCCTCGATCGCACCGATGAGGTTCGCGGCAATCGTCCAGTCCGCGCGCAGCTGCACGTACATCCCGGTCCACAACCCGCCCTTGCCCGCCGTGCCCGGCACCGGGATGTTCGGCTGCTGATAGACGGCGTCGCCGGTCGTCTCGCGCCACTGGAAGCCGAGCGCACCGAGCAGCGACAGGTTCGCCGACGGCTTCAGCGTCACGGACGGCTTCACGTGAATCAGGTTCGCGTAACTCGTATAGCCGGCCAGCGTGAAGTAATAGCCGTTCGGAAACAGCGGGTTGAAGGTGCTCACGCGGCCGTCGTGCGGATGCCGGTCGCCCGACGCCGCGTCGACCTGCAGCGCGATGCGCGGCGACCACGGCGCATCGAGCTTGTAGCCGGCGATCGAACCGACGGCCCACGCCCCGATCGTCGCGTTGCCGACCGTGCCGGTCTGCAGCATCGTTTCGAGGTCCCAGTCGAAGCGCCCCAGCGTGCCCGTGTAGCGCACGTCCCACACGTCGCGATGCTCGGGACCGCTCGCGTCGAGGAACCGCGCGTTGTTGCGGTTGTAGCGCGACCAATAGCCGGACAGGTCGCCCGGCCCGACCGACTGCCGCTCGAAGCGCACGCCGCTGAACGTGAGGTCGCGATTCGACACGTCGTCGAAATCGGACGCGTTGCGGTTCTGCACCGGCTGCGTCGCATAGCCGATGAAGCGCCACTTCTGGTACTCGTAAACGGCCCAGACCGCATCGAACGCCTGCCGTACGTTCGGGCCGTCGCGCGTGGCGATGAACCGCTGCAAGTCGAACGCCATCTCCTGGCGGCCGACGCGGAACTTGAACGTGCCGCCGCCGAGCGCGCCTGTGTAGGTCGCGAACGCCTGCTCGAGATCGAGCGGGTTCTTGTCGACCGGCGACACGGTGTTCTTGCCGAACGCGCGGGCGTCCTGCAATTGCACGAAGAACTGCCAGTGCTGGCCGAGATGCGCATCGGCATGCACTTCGATGCGCTGGATCAGGTACGTATCCGATTGCGCGGAACCGATCCCGAACAGCGGCGCGTCATTGGTCTCGAGACGCTCGCGCAGGTTCACGCCGAGCGACAGATAGGAGGCCGGATCGTTGCCGAGCGGAAGATATTTCAGGCCGTCGAGGGGTGCGCGCGGCACGCACGGATTCGCGAGCACCGACCAGTCTTCCTGCCAGCGGTTGAACAGCACTACGGGGCGCTTGGCCGTGCAGGTCGATGCGGCAGCGGCGGCTGGCGTTGCCGATGTCGTTGGCGTTGCCGTTGACGCGGCCGGCGCCGGCTCCTGCACCGGCGTGGAAGCCGGCGTCGATGCCGGCGCCGTTTGCGCGCATGCCGCGTCGGCGCCCGCGAACAGCAGCCCCGCGACGATCGACGCGCGCGCGGCCCGTGCGGCGTGCTGGCCGTGATGTCTGCCCCCTGCCCGCTCGATCATGCGCGCTCCTGTGTGGTCGTACCCGCCGTTTGTGCCGCGCACAGGGCAAGCGTCGCGAGCGCGCCGACCGGCGCGAGCAGCGCGAAAAACCCGACGAAGCGGAACCCGAGCGCGCCGCATGCGGCACCGAGCGCGAACGCCACGATCGCCGGCAGCATCTTGCCGAAGCGCGCCCGCGCCGCCGCGCGCGCGGCCTCGGCCGTGCCGGCGGACAGCATGTCGACGACGTCGAGGATCGCCTGCGTCACGTTGCCGGTCATCACCGTGTTCGGCACGCCGCCGGCGCGCGCGATCACGCGCGGATGCGCGTTCTGCACGCCCATCGCGAACGTGCCGACGATGCCGGCCACGAGTGCCGGCAGGCTGTCGGGCTGCGTGACGGGCGTCGCCCATACGCCAGCCGCGCAGAAGCCGAGCAGCAGCACGGCCTGCACCCCATGCAGCGTGCGCGTGCCCTGCCAGGCGGGCCGCCCGGACATCGACCGCGCGATCAGGCTGCTCGCGATCACGCCGCAGACGAACGCGGGAAACACGCTGAGCTTCAGCACGACACCCTGGCCGAAGCCCGCGATGCCCGCGCCGATCAGCACGAAGTTGCCGGTCACGTGCGCGGTGAACAGCCCGAACAGCGCGACGAAGCTCAGCGTGTCGACGAAGCCGGCCACCGCGGCAAGGATCGTGTCCTCGTGCTTCATCGCGCGGCGCTCGCGTGGATCTCGGCGACGTAGCCGCCCGGGAACTGCACGAGCGCCGCGTCGCGGCCGTCCGACGTGAACGGCGGCACGAGCACGGTCACGCCGGCTGCCTTGGCCTTCTCCAGCGTCGCAGCGAGATCGTGCACTTCGTAACCGGTCATCTCGCGGCCGAACGGGTAAGGCAGGTGGCCGTCGGTCACGAGCACGGTCATCTTGCCGAAGCCCGATTCGATGCGGATGCGGCGATACGTGTCGTTCGGCCGGCCGATCTCGATCCCGGGCGCCTTGAGGGTGTCGGATACCACCTTGCCATTCGAGAACTTCACGAAATCGTGCACCAGCTTGCGCACGCTTTCCGGCGACACGTACACGCGGTTCTCGGGCACCGTCTCGAGCGCGTCGTAGTGCGGCGCTTCGGTATGCCAATAGAGTTGCATGTTCAGGCCGCCGGCCCAGCGGATGATCGCGTCGCGGCCGATCGGATCGGGGAACGTGTCGACGATCACGTCCGCGCCGTGTGCGCGTGCCGTCTTCATCGCGACGTCCATGTCGGTGACGAGATAACCGGTGCGCTCCGCGCAGAACGGATACGGGATCGGTGTCTTGAAGCCGAACACCGAGACCGTGCCGACCGGCGTGAGCACGAGCTGCGACATCGTCTGGCTCGGCGTGGGCGTGACCTGGAACACGCCCTGCTTCGACTTCTTGCCGCCGAACGTCGCGACGAAGCTGTCGGTGAAGCGGTCGAAGTCTTCCGGCGCCACGCACACGTGCGTCGTGTCGTATTGCGGGCCGACGGCCACCGTCGGCGTGGGCGCCGGCGGCACCGGCGGCTTCGCGAACGCCACCGGCGCGACGGCAAGACCGCCCGCGAACAGCGCGGCGAGCAGCACGGAACGAATGGATTTCATCACGGGATTCCCTGGTTGTTTCATTGTCATCGGATGGAGCGGCCGTCATCGGCCGGTTGCCGTGCATCGCCGAGCACGGTCGCAAGCACGAGGGCCGCGATCAGCCCAAGATGCTCGAAAAAGCTGTTGAGTGCCATGAAATGTTCGGCACCCGAGCGGTTCCAGAAATCGTTCGCCACGACCATCGCGACCAGCGTCAGCATGCCGAGCGCGCCGGCGCCGAGCCACGTGAAGCGGCGAAACACCACGCACAACGAGCCGACGATCTCGACCACGATCGCCAGCGCCGCCCACAGCGCGGCCGGCTGCAGGCCGAAATGCGCCTGCTCGGCCACCGCGTCGCCGAAGTGCATCGCCTTGTTGACGCCGCCGATGAGGAACGCGGAAACGAGCGCCAGACGCGCGAGCGGCAGGACCCACGGCTGCGACAGCAGCGCGCGGATCCATGCCGGGTTGCCATGGGCAGTGCGCGCCGTCATGTCAGACCGCCCAGCACGAACAGCCGAACGCGCCCCAGAAGCCCTTCGCGTCCGAGGTCGGCAACGCGCGGCTCCACGCGCTGGCATGCGCATGGCCGTGCAG
>NZ_JAAGPC010000300.1:0-6488 GCF_017104595.1 Burkholderia sp. Tr-20390
TCGATGGCGCTGGTGCCGCCGCTGCTGCTCGCGCTCGGCGCAGCGCTGCGCTCGCCGCATCGCGCATGGCTCGTGCCGGCGTGGCTGCTTGCCGCCACCGTGCTGTGGGCCGCGCGCGTGCCACTCGCCCGGCATTTCGAATGGGGCCTGTATCTGGAACACGCGAGTTTCAACCTCGCGATGGCGCTGCTGTTCGGCCGCACGCTCGCCGCCGGCCAGGTGCCGCTTTGCACGCGCTTTGCAACGATGATCCACGGCGCGGTCACGCCGGCCGTCGCGCGCTACACCCGGCAGATCACGCTCGCGTGGACGCTGTTCTTCGTCGCGATCGCCGCCGTGTCGACGCTGCTGTTCGCGACCGCGCCGATCGTCACGTGGTCGACGTTCGCGAACTACCTGTCGCTGCCGCTCGTCGCCGTGATGTTCGCCGCCGAGCATGCGTGCCGGCGCTTCGCACTGCCGCACGAACCGCGGCCGCGCATGGTCGATGCCGTGCGCGCGTATCGCGCGACGACGCACGCATCGCAGCCGTCACGATGAATTCACGGCCGGCGCGCCGCGCCGGCCTTCGCTCCCGTTTCGACCGATTTATGCCGACTCACCCGCTGGTTTTCCATTCGTCGCCGGACCAGACGATCGCCTGGCGCGACGGCGCGCCCGTCACCGTGCGCGCATTCGTCGCCGACGTCGCGCGCGTGGCCGCCGCGCTGCCCGCCGGCGGCCACGTGTTCAACGTGTGCCGCGACCGTTACCGCTTCGCGGTCAGCCTGTGCGCCGCGCTCGTTGCCGGCAAGATCAGCCTGCTGCCGTCGACGCATACGCCGGAAATGGTGCGCCAGCTCGCATCGTTCGCGCCCGACGCGTTCTGCCTGCACGACGCGCCCGACTGCGCGATCGACCTGCCGCGCTTCGCGTACCCCGATGCCGCCCCCGGCGAGCGCGCGAGCGATGCGCCGTTCGTCGTGCCGCAGATCGATGCGGCGCGAATCATGGCCTACGTGTTCACGTCCGGCTCGACCGGCGCGCCGGTGCCGCACCGCAAGACCTGGGGCTTCCTGGTCGGCTGCGTGCGCGCGGCGGCCGACCGCCTCGGGCTGCTCGACGGCCGCGCGGCCACGCTGATCGGCACGGTGCCCGCGCAGCACATGTACGGCTTCGAGTCGACGGTGCTGCTCGCGCTGATCGGCGGCCTCGCGTTCAGCAATCGCCAGCCGTTCTACCCGGTCGACATTCGCGACGAACTCGCTGCGATCCCGCAGCCGCGCGTGCTCGTCACGTCGCCGATCCACCTGCGTGCGCTGCTGGCGGCCGGCCAAGCGCTGCCGCCTGCCGCGCTCGTGCTGTCGGCCACCGCGCCGTTGTCGGAAAAGCTCGCGTGTGAAGCCGAGGCCGCGCTCGACGCGCCGCTCGTCGAGATCTACGGCAGCACCGAAACCGGCCAGATCGCGACCCGCCGCACGTCGCGAGGCGCGACCTGGGCGTTGTTCCCGGGCATCCGGCTCGACGCGCGCGACGAACCGGCGAGCGACGACGGCGAGCCGACGATCTGGGTGTCGGGCGGGCACGTCGAGGCGCCCGTGCCGATGGGCGATGCGCTCGAACTGCTCGGCGACGGCCGGTTCCTGCTGCACGGCCGCAAGGCCGACCTCGTCAACATCGCCGGCAAGCGCACGTCGCTCGCGTACCTGAACCATCAGCTCAATGCGATTGCGCAGGTGATCGACGGCGTGTTCTTCATGCCCGACGAAGCCGCGCCCGCACCCGCCCACGCCGGCGCCGGCCTCGAACCGGTCACGCGTCTCGTCGCGCTGGTCGTCGCGCCGACGCTCGCGGCCGCCGATCTGCAGCGCGCGCTGCGCGAGCGGATCGATCCCGCGTTCATGCCGCGCCCGCTCGTGTTCGTCGACGCGCTCCCGCGCAACGAAACGGGCAAGCTGCCGCGCGACGTGCTCGCCGCGCTCGTTGCGCAACATGCGCGCACCACAGCCGCGCCGACGCCCATCGGCGACCCGGCCGGCACGCCCGCGCCGGCGCTCGGGTTCACGATCCCCGCTGATCACCCGGCACTGCCCGGCCACTTCCCCGGCCATCCGGTCGTGCCGGGCGTCGTGCTGCTCGATCACGCAATCCATGCGATCGGTGCGGCGCTCGACCGTCCGCTGCACACGTGGCGGCTCGGGTCCGCGAAATTCCTGAGCCCGGTCGCGCCCGGCGAACCGCTCGATCTCGCGTACGACGCCGCGGCGAGCGGTGCGATCCGCTTCACGCTGCGCGCCGGGGCGCGCGAGGTCGCGAGCGGCGTGCTGTCCGCGCCGCCGGCCGCGCAGGATGGCGCGCAGCCATGAAGCGCACCGCGTGGGCCGAACGCCAGGAGCGCAGCAACGCAGGCTTGCTGCGCGCGATGACGTGGATCTCGCTGCGCTTCGGCCGGCAGCGCGCGCGCGTCGTGCTGCATCTGATCGCGACGTATTTCGTGCTGTTCTCGCCGGTCGCGTGCGCGGCGTCGCGCGACTACCTGCGCCGCGTGCTCGGCCGCCCCGCGCGCTGGCGCGACGTGTACCGGCACGTGTTCACGTTCGCGGCAACGATCCACGACCGCATCTACCTGATGAACGGACGCTTCGACCTGTTCGACATCCGGCTGCACGGTGAAACGCTCGTCGACGACGCGCTCGCGGGCGGACGCGGCGCGTTCCTGATGGGCGCGCATCTCGGCAGCTTCGAGGTCGTGCGCGCGATCGGCCGCACGCACCCGGACCTGCGCGTGGTCGTGACGATGTACGAGAAGAACGCGCGCAAGATCAACGCGACGCTCGCCGCGGTGAATCCCGCCGCGCAGCCGGAAGTGATTCCGCTCGGGCAGGTCGACTCGATGCTGAAGGTGCGCGAGCGCCTCGACGCGAACTGCATGGTCGGCATGCTCGCCGACCGCACGCTGCTCGACGACGCGGCCGCGTCGCTGCGGCGGCTGCCGCTGCTCGGCACGCCGGCCGCGTTCCCGCTCGGGCCGCTCTACATGGCCGCGATGTTGAAGCGTCCGGTGATCTTCATGACGGGCCTCTATCGCGACGGCAACCGCTACGATGTGCACTTCGAGACGCTCGCCGATTTCTCCGACGTGCGGCGCGACGCACGCGCGGCGGCCGTCGACGCGGCACTCGCGCGCTACGTCGCGCTGCTCGACCAGTACTGCCGCGCGGCGCCGTACAACTGGTTCAACTATTTCGACTTCTGGCAAGGCGGCGATGCCGCGACCGCAACCGTGACCGCTCGCAGCGACGCTGCATGCGCCGGTGCCGGCCTGGCCGCCACGAGGGATTCCGACGCATGACCGCCGTTCGCCGCTGCCTGCCCACGCTCCCGTCCACGCTGCGTCGCGCCGTCCGCACGCTGGCCGTCGCCGTCGCGGCAACCGCCGCCATGGCCGCGCTGGCTGCAACGCCCGCGCAACCGGCCGACACGGCGCCGGCGTGGAATCTCGACCGGTTGATGTCGACGCTTGCGCAACACAAGTCGGGGCGCGCGACATTCACCGAGACGAAGACCCTGTCGATCGCGACGCAGCCGGTCGAGTCGTCGGGCGAACTCGTGTTCGTCGCGCCCGACCATCTCGAGAAGCACACGCTGAGCCCGAAGCCCGAACACCTCGTCGTCGACGGCGACATGCTCACCGTCGAGCGCAACAACCGCAAGTTCACGCTCGCGCTCGCACGCTATCCGGAACTCGGCGCGTTCATCGACAGCATCCGCGCGACGCTCGCCGGCAACCGCTTCGCGCTCGAACAGGTGTATAAGGTCGCGCTCGCCGGGCGCGGCGACGACTGGACGCTGACGCTCACGCCGCTCGACTCGCGGATGCTGAAGGTCGTCAGCACGATCACGCTCGACGGCACGCGCGACGTGTTGCGCAGCGTCGCGATCCGGCAGGCGGATGGCGACCGCTCGGTGATGCGGCTGCAACCCGTTCCGGCGAACCCGAACTGATGGACGAACGCACCCGGCCCCCCGCGTCACCGGTCGCGCGCCGCCGGCACGCGCTGCGGCAGCGTGCCGTGCTCGTGTGGCTGCTCGCGCTCATCGCATGCGGCGTCGCGATCGGGCGCGCGCACTTCACGGCCGACCTGTCCGCGTTCCTGCCGAGCGCGCCGAGCGCCGGGCAGCGCGTGCTCGTCGACCAGTTGCGCGACGGCGTCGTGTCGCGGCTGATCCTGGTCGCGATCGACGGCGGCGATGCCACGACGCGCGCCGCGCTGTCGCGACGCGTCGCCGGCGCGCTACGCACCGATCCGCAATTCGCGGCCGTTCACAACGGCGAAGCCGCGAACGACGCGCGCGATCGCCAGTTCATCTTCGATCACCGCTACCTGCTGAGCCCCGCCGTCACGCCGCAGCGCTTCAGCGCCGCCGGCCTGCATCAGGCGCTCGGCGACAGCCTCGACCTGCTGAGTTCGTCGGCCGGCCTCGTGGCCAAGGCGATGCTGCCGCGCGACCCGACCGGCGAAGTCGCCACGCTCGTCGACCAGTTCGACAGCGCGGCGGAACCGGCGAGCCGCGACGGCGTGTGGGCATCGCGCGACGGCACGCGCGCAGTGCTCGTCGTGCAGACGGCCGCCGCCGGGTCCGACACCGACGCGCAGGCCCGCGCGATCCACACCGTGCGCGATGCATTCGCCGCCGCCAGGCAGGCCGTGCCGAACGCCGCCGCGACCACGCTCGCGATGACGGGCCCCGGCGTGTTCTCGGTCGACACGCGTGACACGATCCGGCACGACGTCGAGCGGCTGTCGACGGCGAGCGTCGTGCTGATCGTCGCGCTGCTGCTGACGCTGTACCGTTCGCCGCGCACGCTCGCGCTCGGCTTGCTGCCGGTGCTGACGGGTGTCGCGGCTGGCATCGCGGCGGTCAGCCTCGCGTTCGGCACGGTCCACGGGCTGACGCTCGGCTTCGGCACGACGCTGATCGGCGAAGCCGTCGACTATTCGATCTACCTGTTCGTGCAATCGGCGCAGGCCGGCACGCGCGGCACGGCGCGCCCGGCCGACGCGACGCGCGCATGGGTCGCCGCGTACTGGCCGACGATCCGGCTCGGCGTGCTGACGTCCGTGTGCGGTTTCGCGTCGATGCTGTTCTCCGGATTCCCGGGCCTCGTGCAGCTCGGGCTGTATTCGATCGTCGGGCTGACGGCCGCCGCGCTCGTCACGCGCTTCGTGCTGCCGCACCTGCGCGGCGAGCATGTCGCGATCCGCGACGTGTCGCGCGTCGGCGCCGTGCTCGCGCGTGCGGCCGACGCCGCGCCGCGGTTGCGCTGGCCGCTCGCCGTGCTGGTGATCGCCGCGGCCGCGACGCTCGTGCTGCATCGCGACGGTTTGTGGAGCCGCGAGCTCGCCGCGCTCAGCCCCGTGCCGGCGCAAGCGCAGGCGCTCGACGCGCGGCTGCGCGCCGATGTCGGCGCACCTGATGTGCGCTATCTCGTCGTGATTTCCGCATCGACCGAACAGGCCGCGCTCGAAGGCGCCGAAAAGGTAGCCGCGCAATTGCAGCCGCTCGTCGACCGGGGCGCGCTCGCCGGCTTCGAAAACCCCGCGCGCTACCTGCCGAGCGACGCCGCGCAGCGCGCACGCCAGGCGAGCCTGCCGGATGCCGACGTGCTCGCCGCGCGGATGCGCGACGCCGTCGCGAACCAGCCGATCGCGGTCAAGCCCGACCTGTTCGCACCGTTCATCACCGACGTCGGGGCCGCGCGCCACGCACCGCTGCTGACGCGCGCGGACTTGCGCGCCACGTCGATGGCGCTCGCCGTCGATGCGCTGCTGACCGAACGCGACGGCCGCTGGAGCGCGATGCTGCCGCTGCGCGCGCCGGATGCCTCCCGCGCCGCGCAACCGGCATCGAGTCTCGATGCCACGCCGATTCGCGAAGCCGTCGCGCGCGCGGGCGTGCCCGATGCGCTGTTCGTCGACATGAAGGCCGAAGCCGATCGCCTGTACGTGAGCTACGTGCACGAGGACCTCCGGCTGTCGCTCGCGGGTTTTGCCGCGATCGCCGTGCTGCTGCTGATCGCGCTGCGCTCGCCGCGCCGTGCCGTGCGCGCGCTCGCGCCGCTCGTCGCGGCCGTGCTGGTCGTGACGGCCGGCTTCGCGCTCGCCGGCGTTCAGCTGACGATCCTGCATCTCGTCGGGATGCTGCTGATCGTCGCGGTCGGCTCCAACTACGCGCTGTTCTTCTGCAAGCGCGACGACGCGCAGCCCGTCACGCCGTACACGCTCGTGTCGCTGCTGATCGCGAATCTCGCGACGGTTGCCGGCTTCGGGCTGCTGGCGCTGTCGCGCGTGCCGCTGCTCGAAACCTTCGGGCTGACCGTCGGCCCGGGCGCGATGCTCGCGCTCGCGTTCGCGGCGATTCTCGCGCCGCGCGCGGCTGACGGTATGGCCATCAACCGTCATCGAGGAGGCCGCGCATGAACGCGCCGTCGTCCGTTCCGTCGCGAC
>NZ_JAAGPC010000301.1:0-6437 GCF_017104595.1 Burkholderia sp. Tr-20390
TACTGCCGGCCGCCCGCACCGTGACCTTGCCGCCGAGCGTGACGCCGGCCGGCAGCGGCACGCTCCACTGGCCCGTGCGGCCCGCGAGCGCGTAGCCGAGCAACCCGCGCGTGAGCGGGTACGCGTGGCCGTCGCCGGTCACGAGCTCGACCGACGCGAGCTGCGCGCGGCGCGCGCCGCCGTTGCGCACCCGCAGCATCCAGCCGCCGTTGCTGCGCAGCAGCGCCCAGTCGAGCTGCGGCGCGCCGTTGGCCGCGGGCTCGACGAACACCGGAATCGAATAGCGCAGCCGGATCGACACGCCGTTGGTCGGCGCTTCGCCGGGCTGCGGCAGTTCGTCGATCAGCAGCCGGTAGCTCTGCTCGATGCCGGAAGGCGTGCGCGACGCGCGCACGACGCGGATCAGCTGCTCGGACTGCATGCCGACCTCGATCAGCGGCGGGCTCGCGACCAGATCCTGGGTGGGCGTCAGCGTGTCCTGGCCGTCGGCCTGGTCCCAGCGGAACACGCGCACCTGCCCGTACACCGGGCGCTCGCCCGGATTGCGCAGCGTGATGCCGGTGGCCGTGTCGTCGGTGCCGAATTCGATCGTGACGGGGGAAATCTGCAGCGACGCGGCGTGCGCGGTGCCGGCCGCGCACAGCAGCGCGGCGAGCGTTCGACGTAATGCGGTCATGCGTTGCTGCGCCGGTCAGAAGTAGACGGTTGCGGTGACGGTCGTCTGATAGGTGTCCGGCTTCGGCGTCGCCTGCGCGGGCACCTGGCCGTAGACGGTCAACGCCTGCGCGGCGCCCGTGCCGGTGCCGGCCACGGTGTTCGTGCCTTGCGTGTTGCCCCAGATCGTCGTGCGCCCGGCGTCCTGGTAGAGCTGGAAGCCGACGGTCGTCGTCGTGTTGCCGGTCGACGTGCCGGCCATCAGGCGGCTCGCGACGCTCGAACCCGTGACCGAGCCCGCGTCGAGGCCGACGTTGTACGGCGTCGTGTTGGTACAGGTGACGCTGACGGTCGTCTGCTGATTGATTGCCGTGGCCAGCACCCCATTGGTGCCGAAGGCCAGCGGGTTCGCGGCGATCGTGCAGTTCGGCTGCAGTGTCAGCGTGACGTTGAAGGTGGCGGTCGCAGTGCCGTTCGAATAAGTGGCGGCGTCGGCGGCAGGTGTCGACAGGCCGATTGACAGCGCGAGCGACAATGTCGTGGAAGCGATGGCGACTTTCACACGGATCCCTCATCGAGCGGTTTTTCATTGGATTTATGCCGCGCTTCGCATGCCACGGCATTGCGAATGCTGATACGAATTGATGAGTCTTTCAATCGCAATGTTCGAGCTGTTTCATTTTGTTACAGTAAAGCCGGGAGTCGATGGAATAAAGCCGGAAAACATTACGGTTTTCGATTTTCTCTCGTGCGGCGCGAGCGAAAGATTTTCCTGCGATGCGGCAATAGCTTCGCGGTTGTGGCGGGGTGCGAATCGATTTTTCCGATTGACGCAGTGGATTGAAACGGCCGATGTGGAATGGCTGACTGAAATGCCCGGTGATGCGAAAGAGGCAGGCGATGAATCGTTCAGGCGGATTGGATCGTTTTCAGTTTTCCGTTAATGATTCGGATTTGCAGCGATGCAAGATGTGCCGAATTTCCCGATTTTTCTGATTGGCGAATCGGTGAATCGGCATTGACGAGTGAAAACGAAGACAGCCGCATTGCGCGGCCGTGAGTGTGTTCGCCCCACGTGCGGCGGCCCGTCGCGCACGACCGGCGCGACGTGTCGCGATTACGAATTCGCGGCGGCCGGTGCGCGGCGCTGCTGCGCGATCTGCACGAAGACGAGGGCGAGCCCGGCCGCGGCGATCAATCCGCCGACGAGCGGCACGGCCGCATAGCCGAAGCCCGCCGAGAGCGCCGCGCCGCCGGCCGCCGCGCCGAGTGCATTGCCGAGGTTGAACGCGCCGATGTTGACCGCCGATGCGAGGCCCGGCGCTTCGTGGGCTGCCCGCATCACGCGCATCTGCAGCGGCGGCACGACCGCGAACGTCGCGACACCCCACACGAGCAGCGTGACGGCGGCGCCCGCATGCGTGCGGGCGAGCACCGGGAACGCGGCCATCGTCGCGATCAGCAACAGCAGGAACCCGATCAGTGTGCCGTCGAGCGAGCGGTCGGCGAGGCGCCCGCCCGCGATGTTGCCGATCGAGAAGCCGACGCCGATCAGCACCAGCATCGCGGTCACGAAGCCGGGCGTCGCGCCGGTCAGGTGTTCGAGCGTCGGCGCGACATACGTGTAGAGCGTGAACATCGCGCCGGCGCCGAGCACGGTCGTCCCGAGCGCGCCGAGCACGACGGGGCGCGTCAGCACCGAGAGTTCGGCGCGCAGGTCGGGCATCTTGCCGGCTTCGCCTTTCGGCAACGCGGCGAACAGCCCGGCGATCGCAACCAGGCCGAGGCCCGCGGTCGCCGCGAACGACATGCGCCAGCCGATGATCTGGCCGAGCCAGGTCGCGGCCGGCACGCCGCCGACGTTCGCGATCGTGAGCCCCATGAACATCGTCGCGACCGCGCTGGCCTGCTTCTCGCGCGGCACGAGGCTGGCCGCGACCACCGAGCCCAGTCCGAAGAAGGCGCCATGGTTGAGGCTCGTCACGAGGCGGGCGAGCAGCAGCGTCGTGTAGTCCGGCGCGAACGCCGACAGCAGGTTGCCGATCGTGAAGATCGACATCAGCGCGATCAGCGCCGAGCGGCGCGACCAGCGCGCGAGCAGCAGCGTCATCAGCGGCGCGCCGACCATCACGCCGATCGCATAGGCGCTGATCAGCATGCCGGCTTGCGGAATCGACACGTGCACGCCGTCGGCGATCACGGGCAGCAGGCCCATCGGCGAGAACTCGGTCGTGCCGATGCCGAATGCACCGGCGGCGAGTGCCAGCAGCGGCAGCGCGGCGCTGCCGCCCGGGCGGGAAGGAGAGGGAGTCGTGGTCTTCACGCGATGGGCTCCTGTAGTCGAGGGACAACGGCACGGGCCGTTGAGGACAGGGTGAAGTGTGCCTGCATGACTTTTGCGGAAAAAGCCGGGTACGGACGAAATTATCTTGATTTCATGTCAACAATGCAGCGAGCGCCTGAAGCCCGGCGGTGGAGGGGGTGAAAGCGATGTTTTTGTGAAAGATATTTGTAAAGTGCCGCATGCGGCTTCAGGCCGGGAGATCACGATCCATCGTCGCTTCGACGCGGGCTGACGGTCGCTCCCGCGGATGAGCGGGAAGCCGTCCACGGACTGCCCGGCGATGGGTGGCCGCGCGGATCGGACGGGCCGCTCAGGCGGCCGGCATCACGCCGGGCGAATCTCGCATCGTCGCCGAAAACCCTTTGCAGACAAGGCCCGCGGCCAAAAAAAGCCCCGATCACAGGGGGACCGTGACCGGGGCGGAAACGCATCCTCTCTTTGGCACGAGGGTTGGATGCGCGCGCAGTATATTTCGGACCATGACAATTCGAAGCGACGTTAAACGGCCGTTTTTGGTGTCAATTTAAAAACACCGGTGCTGCGGCGTCCGGCGTCATTGTTTTGAAAGAATTTGCGCAAAAAAGATGCGGTTGTTTAGCGTGTTTCGGCAGTCGAAGCGACGGTTGGGCGGGAGGGGATTGCGCCCGTCATTCGGCATCGCGAATCGGGTCGCTCAAGTGCCGGGTGAGTTCGCCGCATCTGTTGCGCATTCAGCCCGCTCAGCCCGCTTCGCTCGCTTCGCCGGTCGCATCACGCACGGCTTCGAGAAACCGCGCGACGACGGGCGACGGGGGCACGGCCGCACCGTCGAACACGAACTCGATGTCGAAGCGGCGCGCGAGTTCGTCGAGCGCGACGAGCCGGACCGTGTGCGGGCAGGTCGGCGACGCGCTTTCCGGCACGAATGCACAGCCCATCCCGGCCGCGACGAGGCCGATCAAGGTCGGAATGTCGCTGCCCACCTGCGCGATGCGCGGCGTGAAGCCGGCCTGCTGGCACTGCGCCATCAGGAACCGGTGGTGCGCGGCGGAGCGCTGCGCGTCGAACCAGACGAACGGTTCGTTCGCGACGTCGGCCAGCGTGCGCGGCGCGGTGAAGCGTCCGCCCGGCGGCGCGGGCATCGCGAGCACGAAGCGGTCGCTCAGCAGCCGCACGCCCGACAGGTGCGGCGCCTCGTCCTGACGCCACGCCATGATGCCGCCGTCGAGCTGGCCGCGCATCAGCGCATTCGCCTGTTCGGCCGACAGCATCGGCGCGATCGACAGCTTCACGTCCGGGCACGCGTCGCGAAACGCCTTGAGGACGGTGCCGACGACGGGCAGCGGCAGGCAGTTCGGCAACGCACCGAGCCGCAGCTCGCCCAGCTGGCCGGCCGCGCTGCGCAGCGCGCGCTCACGACTGTCCTGCAGCGTCGCGAGCAGGCCGGTCGCGTCCTGCAGGAAGCTGGCGCCGGCCGCCGTGAGCGTGACGCCCGTTGCGCGGCGCACCAGCAGCGGCGTGCCGACCGCGTCCTCGAGTTCGCGGATCTGTCGCGACAGCGCGGGCTGGACGATGCCGGCCGCGCGGGCGCCGGCCATCACGCTGCCGGCTTGCGCGACGGCCACGAAGTAGCGCAGGTGACGCAATTCGATCTGGCGCATGCGGCATCCCTTCAGGTTTATCGATATACCTGTGGAGCATAGCAAACGCCATTCGATGGTATTGGAAAGCATGGGAGGCGTGCCGTACGATGACCGTCATTGCCGCTCGCCGTCGCACGTCGCGTGCGTTCCCCCGTTCCCTCCGTTCCCATTGGTCCCTCATGCCGCTTCATATCCCGACCCCTTATCTTTGCTCGCCAATCGCATCCCGCCGGCTCGGCAGGACTATCCGGCTGAAGCTCGATGCGCTGCAGCCGTCGGGCTCGTTCAAGCTGCGCGGCATCGGCGCCGTCTGCGAAGCGCGGCACGCGGCCGGCGCGCGGCGCTTCGTGTCGTCGTCGGGCGGCAACGCGGGCATCGCGGTCGCGTATTGCGGCCGCGAGCTCGGCGTGCCGGTGCTCGTCGTCGTACCGGAAAGCGCGTCGGCTCGTGCGCGCGAGCTGATCCGCGTCGAGGGCGCCGAGCTCGTCGTGCACGGGGCGAGCTGGGCCGAGGCGAATGCGTTCGCGCAGTCGGCGCTCGGCGAGCATGATGCGTTCGTGCATCCGTTCGACGATCGCGTGCTGTGGCAGGGCCACGCGACGATGATCGACGAGATGGCGGCGGCCGGCCCGAAGCCCGACGCGATCGTGCTCGCGGTCGGCGGCGGCGGGCTGCTGTGCGGCGTGCTCGAAGGGCTGGCCCGCAACGGCTGGCACGACGTGCCGGTGGTCGCGGCCGAAACGGAAGGCGCCGACTGCTATGCGCGCTCGCTCGCGCAGGGGCAGGTGGTCGAATTGCCGGCGATCACGAGCATCGCGACGTCGCTCGGCGCGAAGCGGCCGTGCGAGGCGGCGGTCGAATGGGCCGCGCGACACGAAATTCACCCGGTCGTCGTGTCCGATGCCGAGGCGGTGGGCGCGTCGCTACGATTCCTCGACGAACACCGGATCGTCGTCGAGCCCGCGTGCGGCGCCGCGCTGGCCGCGCTCGAGCGGCCGGTGGCCGGGCTCGCGTCGGCGAAGGAGATCGCCGTGATCGTCTGCGGCGGCGTGACGGCGACCGTCGAGCAGATGCAGACGCTGCGTGCGACGTTGCGGTAGGCGGGGCGGCCGGCGCTGGCCGGTTTGTCGTGGGACGGCCGGATGGTGGTCGACGACGGATCTCTCTGCGATCGTCTGCGGTGACGTGACGGCGACCGTCGAGCCGATGCAGACGCTGCGTGCGGCGATGCAGAAGGCGGGGCAGCCGGCGCTGGCTGGCCTGTCGGATGACGGCCGGACGGCAGCCGATCCCGGCGAACGTCGGCATCGGCTGCGCATACACCGTCGCGAAGCATCGAAGCAACGTCAGTGACACAACGGGTATGCAGCCGGCGGCGCGGAGATTCCCGTGATGAATGAGGGAGAAGTGCGCGTATCGTCGCGCGGCGCCGGATAGAGCCCGGCGCGACGATACGGACGGCCGGTCAGTGTGCGGCCGGTGCGCTCGCGCCGGACGGTGCGGACGAGGCGACGGGGTTGGCGGCGGCAGGCGTGGGCGATGCGCTCGACGGCGCCGATGCCGATACGGGAGCCGAGGCGGTGGGTGCCGGCGCCGGTGCGACCGGTGTCGGTGTTGCAGCGGCCGGTGCCGAAGCGGCGGGCGACGATGCCGGGCCGGAAGCGGATGCGGGCGCGGAAGCCGAAACCGGCGCGGATGCCGATCCGGACGCCGGAGCGGGCGTCGACGACGCGGCCGCTGCAGGCGCTCCACCCGAAGCCGATACCGACCCCGCACCCGACGCCGCCACCGGCGCGGCAGCCCGCATTGCCGCCGGC
>NZ_JAAGPC010000302.1:0-6063 GCF_017104595.1 Burkholderia sp. Tr-20390
CATCGGTCTGGTCGGCTGGGCGCCCAAGTGGCCGCCGTCGGGCTGGCTGTGGCTCGTGAACAACCTGCTGATCGTGACGCTCGCCGAGGAAGCGCTGTTCCGCGGCTACGTGCAGGGCGGGCTGACGCGCGCGCTGCGCGCGTTCGCATGGGGGCCGTGGGCCGCGCTCGCGATCGGCGCGGTGCTGTTCGGCGCCGCGCACGCCGCCGGCGGCTGGCAATGGATCGTGCTCGGCACGGTGGCCGGCATCGGCTACGGCCTCGCCTGGCGGCGCGGCGGGCTGCTCGCGTCCGCGCTCGCGCATGCGGGGTTGAACGTCGTTCACTTCGGCCTGTTCACCTACCCGATGCTCGACGCCGCGCGCTGACGGCCGCGCGGCGCCGCCGCTCAGTTGATCCCGGCGACCGCGTGCGGCACGTACGGGCGTTCGAGCGTCGCGATCTCGTCGTCGGTCAGTTTCAGTTCGAGCGCGGCCAGTGCGTCGTCCAGCTGCTGCGGCTTCGAAATGCCGACAATCGGCGCGGTGACCCCGCGCTTTTGCGCGACCCAGGCAAGCGCGACCTGCGCACGCGGCACGTTGCGGGCGGCCGCGATCGTCGCCACGGCATCGACGACCGCCTTGTCCGACTCCGCCGTCGCATCGTAAAGCCGCTGGCCGACCGCGTCGCTCTGCTGCCGCTCGGTCGACTCGTCCCAGTTGCGCGTGAGGCGGCCGCGCGCGAGCGGGCTCCACGGAATCACCGCGATCCCTTCGTCTTCGCACAGCGGCAGCATTTCCCGCTCCTCTTCCCGATACAGCAGGTTCAGGTGGTTCTGCATGCTGACGAAGCGGGTCCAGCCGTGCTGCTTCGACGTGTGCAGCGCCTTCGCGAACTGCCACGCGAACATCGACGACGCGCCGATATAGCGCGCCTTGCCGGCCTTCACGACGTCGTGCAGCGCCTCGAGCGTCTCCTCGAGCGGCGTGCCGTCGTCCCAGCGGTGAATCTGGTAGAGATCGACATAGTCGGTGCCGAGCCGCTTCAGGCTCTGGTCGATGTCGGTCATGATCGCCTTGCGCGACAGCCCCGCGCCGTTCGGCCCGGGCCGCATCCGGTAGAACACCTTGGTCGCGATCACGATGTCGTCGCGTTTCGCGAAATCGCGCAGCGCGCGGCCGACGATCTCCTCCGACGTGCCGTCGGAATACATGTTCGCGGTATCGAAGAAGTTGATGCCGGCTTCGACCGCCCGCTGGATGATCGGACGGCTCTGCGCTTCCGGCAGCGTCCACGGATGCGTGCCGCGTAACGGTTCGCCGAACGTCATGCAACCCAGCACCAGCTTCGACACCTCCAGCCCCGTCGATCCGAATTTCACGTATTCCATTGCGCGCCTCGCCATTGAAGTTGAGCTGACGGCCGGATGCGCGCCGCGCATCCGCCGGACCGTCGCATGGTATCCCGGGCGGCAAAAATGCGTGCGGCGTCGCCGCATCGTACGAAGGGAGTGGTCGTCAGCGCGAGGTCGTACGGGCGCCGGCCGCGCAGCACGTGCGCAGCGGCGCGTGGCGCTTGCTTACTTGGCCTGGTCGGCGATCGGCTGCAGGAACGCGGAAAAACCGGTCAGCATGATCTGCACGCCGATGCACAGCAGCAGGAACGCCGACACGCGCTTCGCGACCTTGGTGCCTTCGCTGCCGAGGTAGCGCGACAGCAGCGCGGAGCGGCTGTAGACCTGCCAGATCACGATCGCCACCAGCACCGAGACGGCGATCGACACGATGCTCGACAGCGCGAACTCCGACAGCTTGTGCGTGCGGTTCGCGTTCAGCGCGATCGCGGTCGCGATCGAGCCGGGGCCGACCGTCAGCGGCATGGTCAGCGGGAAGAAGGCGCGCGTCATGATCGCGTTCGCGTCGATCGGCTTGACCGGCGTGTCGCCGCCGCCCGGCCCGTCGGGTTCGTTCAGCATCTGCCAGCCGGCCACCGCAACCGCGAAGCCGCCGCCGATCCGCAGCGCTTCCATCGAGATACCGAAGAAATGCAGCACCGGCGTGCCGGCGAAGAACGCGACCATCAGCACGACGAACGCGTTGAATGCGACCTTCCTCGCGAGCAGATCGCGCTCTTGCTCGGTGAGCGCCTCGGTCCGTTCGAGAAACAGGAACGCGATGCCGATCGGGTTGATGATGCCAATCAGGCCGGTGAAGCCGAACAGGATCTCGGAGATAAGGCGGTTGACGATCATCGGATGAAGAATCGGTCGGGGCAGGGCCGGCAGCGCGCCGGAGGTCACGCATTGTAGAGCAAGCGCCCGCGCCCGAGCCGCAAAATTCGGCCGGGCCCGCTGCACCGCCGAGCGCCGCCGTTTCGCCCTGGTTTCCCCTCAGTTTCCCGTTACTCGGTGCCCGCCTCCCAGGCCGGCGGCCGCTTCGCGAAGAACGCGGCGAAGCCTTCCTTCGCTTCCTGCGTCGCCCGCACGCGGGAGATCGTCTGCGCGGTGAACGCCGCGCGCTCGTCCGACGGCGGATACTCGCCGATCGCGTCGAAGAAGCGCTTGATCTCCATCAGCGCGTTCGGGCCGTTGCGGCCGAGTTCGGCGAGCGTCCGGTCGAGCGCTTCGTCGAGCGCATCGAGCGGCACGGCCTGGTGGATCAGGCCGATCGCGACCGCTTCGCCCGCGGCGAGCTGGGTCGCCGTCAGCGCGAGGCGGCGCGCCTGGCGCTGGCCGACCGCCTCGACCAGATACGGGCCGATCACGGCCGGCAGGATCCCGAAGCGTGCCTCGCTGACCGAGAAGCGCGCGTGGTCGCTCGCGATCACGATGTCGCACGCCGCGCACAGGCCGACGCCGCCACCGAACGCATGGCCCTGCACGCGCGCCACCGTCGGCTTCGGGCATTGCCGGATCGCGCGCATCATCGCGGCGAACCGCTCCGCATCGCGCAGGTTCGCGGCCGCGTCGTTCGCGCTCGCGCGCTGCATCCACTGCAGGTCGGCGCCCGCGCAGAACGCGCGCCCCTCCGAACGCAGCACGATCGCGCGCACGTCGTCACGCCGGCCGAGCGTGGTGAACGCATCGGTCAGTTCGGCGATCATCGTCTCGTCGAATGCGTTGAGCACGTCGCCGCGCTGCAGCGCGACGGTTGCGATCCCGCGCGCATCGACCGTGACGGCCAGGGTCTTCAATCCATCCATCGAACAGGTTTCCTCGAGTTGAACGGCAAACAGGGGAATCAGGCGGCCTGGCGGCGGTCGATCACGCGCCGGGCCTTGCCGGTCGCGGTCGCGGGAATGCCGCCCGCGGCCAGCACCGTCACGCCGGACGACACGCCGACCATCGTCTTGATCCGGTGCTGCAACTCGCGCGCGAGCGCCGCGCGATCGCTTTCGCTGACGGACGCGGCCGCTTCGGAGCGCAGTTCGACCGCGAGGTCGAGGCGGTCCATGTGCCCGTCGCGCGACAGCGTGATCTGGAACTGGCCCGACAGCTGCGGCAGCGCGACGACGATCTCCTCGATCTGGCTCGGGAACACGTTCACGCCGCGCACGATCAGCATGTCGTCGGAGCGGCCCGTGATCTTCGCGAGCCGGCGCATCGCGCGCGCGGTCGGCGGCAGCAGCGCGGTGAGGTCGCGCGTGCGGTAGCGGATCACCGGCATCGCCTCCTTCGTCAGCGACGTGAACACCAGCTCGCCCTGGCTGCCGTCGGGCAGCACTTCGCCCGTGACCGGGTCGATGATCTCCGGATAGAAATGGTCTTCCCAGATCACCGGGCCGTCCTTCGTCTCGACGCATTCGCACGCGACACCCGGGCCCATCACCTCCGACAGCCCGTAGATGTCGAGCGCGTCGATGCCCACGCGCGTCTCGACTTCCTCGCGCAGCGCCTGCGTCCACGGCTCGGCGCCGAAGATGCCGATCTTCAGCGACGATTCGGCCGGGTCCATCCCCTGCCGCACCATCTCGTCGATCAGGTTCAGCATGTATGACGGCGTGACGAGGATGATCTTCGGCTCGAAATCGCGGATCAGCTGCACCTGCTTCTCGGTCTGCCCGCCCGACATCGGCACGACCATGCAGCCGAGCCGTTCCGCACCGTAGTGAATCCCGAGGCCGCCGGTGAAGAGCCCGTAGCCGAATGCGTTGTGCAGCGTGTCGCCCGGGCGGCCGCCGGCCGCGCGGATCGAGCGCGCGGTCACGTTCGCCCACGTGTCGATGTCACGCGCGGTGTAGCCGACCACCGTCGGCTTGCCCGTCGTGCCGCTCGACGCGTGCACGCGCACGACTTGCTCGCGCGGCACCGCGAACAGCCCGAACGGATAGTTGTCGCGCAGATCGTGCTTGGTCGAGAACGGGAATTTCGCGAGATCGGCGAGCGACTTCAGGTCGTCCGGATGCACGCCCGCCGCATCGAACGTGCGCCGATAGTGCGGGACGTTATCGTACGCGTGGCGCAGCGACCACTTGAGGCGCTCGAGCTGCAGCGCCTGCAGTTCGTCGCGGCTGGCAGTCTCGATCGGCTCGAGGGCGGCGGCGGGATGCGTCGGGTGAGTCATCGGGGTGCTCCTCCAATGGAGTGATGTCGTTATCGTGTTCGAGGTAACGGGGGCGACGGCTACGACCGGAACGTGCGGCCGGCCGCATGCAGCGCGGCGATGCGCGGCGACACGCGATAGCGGTCCTCGCCGTAGCTCGCCGCCAGGTTCGACAGCACGCGATGCACGCGGCCGATGCCGATCGCATCGGCCCACGCGAGCGGGCCGCACGGGTAGTTCACGCCCTTCTCCATCGCGAGATCGAGATCGGCGGGCGAGCACACGCCCTGGTTCACCGTGTCGGCCGCCTCGTTCGCGAGCATCGCGACGGTGCGCATCGCGACCATGCCCGGCACGTCCGCGACGCCGACGACGCGAAAACCCGCCTGCTGGAACAGGCCGACCGCATCCGCATAGGCCGCATCGCTGCACTGGAGCGCGCGCGTCAGCGCGACGAGCCCGGCCTGCGCGTAATCGCGCGCCAGGTCGACCAGCACGAGATCGGCCGCGCCCGTCTGCGCGGCGCGCTCGGTCGCGGTACGGCCGTCGGTCAGCGCGATCGATGCGCGGCCGGCCGTCGCGAGCAGGTCGTCGGCATGCGCGCCGGCCTGCCGGGCGCCCGGAATGCATTCGGCGAAGCGCGCATGCAGCGCGGCGGCCGGGCCGTCCTGCGCATACAGCGCGACGTCGGCCGGCGCGTCGCGCGGGGCTTCGAGATCGGGGGCAGGCGGCGTCGCGCCGTCCGCATACGAATAGAAGCCGCGGCCCGACTTGCGCCCGAGGAAGCCCGCGTTCACGAGTTCCTGCTGGATCAGCGACGGCGTGTAGCGAGGATCGTTGAAATACGCGCGGAACACCGATTCGGTCACCGCGAAGTTCACATCGTGGCCGATCAGGTCCATCAGCTCGAACGGCCCCATCCGGAAGCCGCCGGCCTCGCGCATCACCGCGTCGATCGATGCCGGCGCGCCGCCCTGCTCGTTCAGCACGCGCAGCGCCTCCGCGTAATACGGGCGCGCGACGCGATTCACGATGAAGCCCGGCGTCGATTTCGCCATCACGGGCTGCTTGCCCCATGCGGCGGCGGTCGCAACCAGCATCTGCGCGACTTCCGGCGCGGTCGCGAGCCCGCTGACCACCTCGACGAGCGCCATCAGCGGCGCCGGGTTGAAGAAATGCAGGCCGGCGACGCGCTGCGGCACACGCAGCCCGGCCGCGATCGACGTGATCGAGATCGATGACGTATTGGTGGCCAGCAGGCACGCGTCGTCGACATGGCGCTCGAGCGTCGCGAAGATCTCGCGCTTCACGTCGAGCCGCTCGGCCGCCGCCTCGACGATCAGCGCGGCGCCCGCGAAGTCGGCCAGCGCACGCACCGCGCGAATCCGGGCGCCGGCCGCGTCGGCCTGCGCCGGTTCGAGCCGGCCCTTCTCCGCGAGCCGCGCGAACTGCGCGCGGATGCCGGCCAGCGCCTTGTCGCAAGCGGCTTCGTTCAGGTCGTACAGCAGCACCGCATGGCCGGCCGCCGCCGCGACCCGCGCGAT
>NZ_JAAGPC010000303.1:0-270 GCF_017104595.1 Burkholderia sp. Tr-20390
ATGGCATGGTGTATATCGCGGTGGTGGGCGTTGTATTAAAAAAAGAAAAAAAGCAAAACACAAGTGAAACAAAGGAAATCGGGCAAATAGAGAGTCGTGGAGATACCCACCGGCAGAATGAGGTTTAGCGTATGATGTAGCATGATAGTAGTAGCGCATGACATCTCGTATGAGACTTATACACGGAAGACATTAGATGTCAAGCATGCAGTGTCGTGTGACCCGATCATCACGTCGTGTGTGTCATGTGATGCATTAGAGAACAAGGAA
>NZ_JAAGPC010000029.1:0-64212 GCF_017104595.1 Burkholderia sp. Tr-20390
TGCGGCGGCCATCGCCGCCTGCTCCTTGCCGCCGAACTGATCGAGAAAGAGTTCCGAGACCGTCGACTGATACACCTTCCACATCTTCTTGCGCAGCGTCCGCCCCTTGTCGGTGATGCTCGCATAGGCGGCGCGGCCATCGTCCGCCGAACGGGCGCGCGTGACGAGCCCCTCCTGTTCGAGCCGGTCGACGAGCCGCGTGAGGTTGTAGCGCTCGATCGCGAGCACGTCGGCCAGCTCGTGCATGCGGCGCGTGCCGTCGGGCCCGCTTTCGAGCCCCCACAACGCGTCGTACCACGCATAGGCCGGCAGGCCGGCCGCCGCAAGGCGGCGCTCGATCTCGCGAATCATCGTCCGGTGTGCGCGGACGAACGAGAACCACAGATCGGGTTCGGGTGCGCTCATGTCAGGTCGTTCCTCTCGTTGAATTGCAGTTGCAATTAAATTTTACCTCGATAACAATTGCCCTCATACGATTGCAATTGCAACCATCTGCCCGCCGATCGGCGGGCGCTCCGTCGCGCGTCGCGGCGCCACGACCGTCGCCCCGCGCAGCCTTATGCTTCTGGAGACACTGCATGACCGCACCTCTCACGCTACCCGACATCGACCCGCAGGAAACCCGCGAATGGCTCGATGCGCTCGAATCCGTGATCGCGCTCGAAGGCCGCCCGCGCGCGCACTACCTGCTCGACCGGCTTTCCGATCTCGACGCGGCACGCCACGGCGACCTGCACGGCCGCGTGACGACCGCGTACGTGAACACGGTGCCGCGTGAACGGCAGCCGGCCTACCCGGGCGATCTCGCGCTCGAACGGCGCCTGAACGCGATGATCCGCTGGAACGCGATGGTGATGGTGCTGCGCGCCGGACGGCTTTCGAACGTCGGCGGGCACATCGCGACCTACCAGTCGGCCGCGGTGCTGTACGACGTCGGCTTCGATCACTTCTTCCGCGGCCGCACCGATACCTTCGACGGCGACATGGTCTACATCCAGGGCCATTCGGCGCCCGGCATCTATGGCCGCGCCTATCTGGAAGGCCGCATCACGGACGCGCAACTCGACAACTTCCGCCGCGAGACCGGCCGCGAAGCGGGACGCGACGGGCTGTCGTCGTATCCGCATCCGCGGCTGATGCCGGATTTCTGGCAATTCCCCACGGTATCGATGGGGCTCGGGCCGCTCACGGCCGCGTATCAGGCGCGCTTCATGCGCTACCTCGAATATCGCGGGCTGAAAGCGCATCAGGGCCGCAAGGTCTGGGCATTCCTCGGCGACGGCGAAATGGACCAGCCGGAATCGCTCGCCGCGATCTCGCTCGCCGGGCGCGAACGGCTCGACAACCTGATCTTCGTCGTCAACTGCAACCTGCAGCGCCTCGACGGCCCCGTGCGCGGCAACGGCAAGGTCATCCAGGAGCTCGAAGGCACGTTCCGCGCGGCGGGCTGGAACGTCATCAAGGTAATCTGGGGCGCCGGCTGGGATCGCCTGCTCGAACGCGACACGACGGGCCTGCTGCGCCAGCGCATGATGGAATGCGTCGACGGCGACTACCAGACCTTCAAGTCGCAGAGCGGCGCGTACGTGCGCGAGCATTTCTTCGGCAAGTATCCCGAGTTGCTCGAACTCGTCGCGGACCTGTCCGACGACGACATCTGGAAACTGGCACGCGGCGGCCACGATCCGGAAAAGGTGCACGCGGCCTATGCGCAGGCGATGCGCGCGGACGGACGGCCGACCGTCGTGCTCGCGAAGACGGTCAAGGGCTTCGGGATGGGCGAAGCCGGCGAAGGCCAGAACGTGAACCACCAGTTGAAGAAGATGAGCGCGGATGCCGTACGCGCGTTTCGTGACCGGTTCGCGCTGCCGGTGAGCGATGCGCAGCTCGACGAACTGCCTTATCTGAAGCCGGAACCGGGCAGCGCCGAGGCACGCTACTTCGCCGAACGCCGTGCCGCACTCGGCGGCCACGTGCCGGCCCGCTTCAGCACCGTGGCGCCGCTGCCGGTACCGCCGCTCGCCGCGTTCGACGGTCAGCTCAAGGACAGCGGCGAGCGCGGGCTGTCGACGACGATGGCGTTCGTGCGCATCCTCGGCACGCTGCTGAAGGACCCGGCACTCGGCAAGCTCGTCGTGCCGATCGTGCCGGACGAATCGCGCACGTTCGGGATGGAGGGCCTGTTCCGCCAGATCGGCATCCACTCGCATCTCGGCCAGCTCTATACGCCGCAGGACGCCGGCCAGCTCAGCTACTACAAGGAAGCGAAGGACGGGCAGATCCTGCAGGAAGGCATCAACGAATCGGGCGCGATCGCGTCGTGGATCGCGGCCGGCACTGCGTACAGCAACCACGGCCTGCCGGCGATCCCGTTCTACATCTTCTATTCGATGTTCGGGTTGCAACGCGTCGGCGACCTCGCGTGGGCAGCCGGCGACGCGCGTACGCGCGGCTTCCTGCTCGGCGCGACGTCGGGCCGCACGACACTGATGGGCGAAGGGTTGCAGCACGACGACGGGCACAGCCACGTGCTGTCGTCGGTGATTCCGAACTGTGTGTCGTATGACCCGACCTATGCGTACGAACTCGCGGTGATCGTGCGCGACGGCCTGCGGCGGATGTTCGCGGAACAGGAAGATGTGTACTACTACATCACGCTGCTCAACGAGAACTATCCGCATCCGGCAATGCCGGACGGCGCGGAAGCCGGCATTCTCAAGGGGCTTTACCTGCTGCGCGAAGGCACGTCGCACACGGTCGAAGCGCCGCATGTGCAGTTGATGGGCAGCGGCGCGATCCTGCGCGAAGTGATCGCCGCGAGCGACCTGCTCGCGCAGGACTTCGGCGTGTCGAGCGACGTGTGGAGCGCGACGAGCCTGAACGAGTTGCGCCGCGACGGGCTTGCCGCGGAACGCTGGAACCTGCTGCATCCCGAGCAGGCGCCGCGCGTGCCGTACGTGCAGCAATGCCTCGACGGCCGCACGGGGCCGGTGGTGGTGGCGACCGACTACATGAAGATCGTCGGCGACCAGATCCGCGGGTTCGTCGACGGCCGGCGCTTCGTATCGCTCGGCACCGACGGCTTCGGCCGCTCGGATACGCGCGACGCGCTGCGCACGTTCTTCGAGGTCGACCGGCACTTCGTCGTGATCGCGGCGTTGAAGGCGCTCGCCGATGACGGTGCGATTCCGCGTGCACGCGTCGGCGAAGCCATCCGGCGCTACGGCATCGACATCGACAAGGTCGATCCGGCCAGCGTGTAATCAAGCGGCGCGCGGCAGGCGGGATTACTCCGACCTGCCGCGCCGCCGCCCTGTCCGCGCTACTGCGCTGACTGCCCCGCCTGCGCGAGCGGGCCTTGCTGCGGGCCCTGCCCGGTTCCCGACGGCCAGCCGCCCGCCAGCGCCTTGTACAACGCCACCGTCGACGACGCGCTGCGCATCTGCCCGTCGGCCGCCGCATCCTGTGCCTGCAGCAGCGTGCGTTGCGCGTCGAGCACTTCGTAGTAGTCGATCGCGCCCGCCGAAAACCGCGCCTGCGCCAGTTGCGCGGCACGCGCGCTGTCGGTCGCGGCCTGCACCAGATGGCCCGTCTCGTCACGCGTGCGGGCGGCGCGCAGCAGCGCGTTCTCCGTTTCCTCCAGCGCCCCGAGCACGGTCTGCCGGTACTGCGCGAGCTGCCCGGCCGCTTCCGCATCGCTCGCGGCGATCCGCGCACGCACGCGGCCGACGTCGAGGAACGACCAGTCGATGCCGAGCGCGATCAGGTTCGTATCGCTGCCCGCGCGGAAGAACCCGTAGCTGCTCGTCGCACTGCCGAGCAGCCCCGACAGCGTGAAGCGCGGAAACAGGTCGGCCGTCGCGACGCCGACGCGTGCGGTCGCCGCGTGCAGCCGTGCCTCGGCGGCCGCGACGTCGGGCCGACGCCGCAGCAGGTCGCCCGGCGTGCCGGGATCGATGTCGGCGGCCAGCGCCGGCAGCGGCACCGGTGTGCCCGCCGACACGGCGGCCTTCGGGAGATCGAAGCGGCCGATCAGCGCGTCCGGCGTCTGTCCGGTCAGCACCGCGAGCCGGTGCTCGTCGACGCCGATCGCCGCTTCGTACACGGCGATCCGCGACGTCGTCGATTCGTATTGCGCGCGGGCCCGCGCCGCATCGAGTTCGGAGCCTCTCCCCGCGCCGACGCGCGCATTGATCAGCGCGAGCGTCTGCTTCTGGTTGTCGGCGTTCTCGCGCGCGATCCGCAGCCGCTCCTGCGAGCCGCGCAGATCGACGTACGTGCTCGCCACCTCGCCGGCGATCGCGACGCGCACCGCGCGCACGTCCGCCGCGCTGGCGGCCGTTTCCGCACGCTGCGACTCGATCGAACGGCGCACGCGGCCGAACAGGTCGAGCTCCCACGCCGCATTGATCCCGACGCTGGACGTCGGCGTATCGCGCTGGCTGCGCGGCGCGCCGAACGCCTGGTCCTTGCTCATCAGTTGATGGCCGATGTGTCCGCTCGCGGTGATCGTCGGGTAACGATCGAACGTCGCCTGTGACAGCAGCGCATTCGATGCGTCGTAGCGCGACACGGCGACCTGCAGGTCCTGGTTAGCCGCGAGCGCCGTGTCGATCAGCTGCGTCAGCGCAGGATCGCCGAAGCCGCGCCAGAACGCGGCATCGGCATCGGCCGACGCGTCGGGCGGCATATCCGGCGTATCCGGCGTCATACCGGACGACCCCGCCGGATGCGCATCGCGCGCGAACCGCGCGGCCGTGGCCGTGTCGGGCCGCTTGAAATCGGGGCCGACTGCGCACGCGGCGAGCGTCACCGACATCGCGAGCGCGGAAAGACGAAAAACGGCGCTCATCGGTTTTCTCCTTCGAGGGTGCCGTGGTGTTCGCTCCACACGGCCGGCGCGCCGCCCGCGAGCTTGCGGATCGCCACATAGAACACGGGCGTCAGGAACAGCCCGAACAGCGTGACGCCCAGCATCCCCGCAAACACGGTGATGCCGGTGGCCGCGCGCACTTCGCTGCCCGCGCCGCCGCCGATCAGCAGCGGCACCGAGCCCGCGATGAACGCGACCGACGTCATCACGATCGGGCGCAGCCGCAGCTTGCACGCTTCGAGCGCGGCGTCGATCACGCCCTTGCCCTGGATTTCGAGCTCGCGCGCGAACTCGACGATCAGGATCGCGTTCTTGCACGCCAGCCCCATCAGCACGACCAGACCGACCTGCACGAACACGTTGTTGTCGCCCCCCGACAGCCACACGCCGAACAGCGCGGCGCAGATGCACACGGGCACGATCAGGATCACCGCGAGCGGCAGCGTCCAGCTCTCGTACAACGACGCGAGCACGAGGAACACGAGCATCACCGCGAGCGGGAACACGACGATCGCCGCGTTGCTCTGCGTGACCTGCTGGTAACTGAGGTCGGTCCATTCGAGCGTGATGCCGGGCGGCAGCACGTCCTTCGCGATCTGCTGCAGCTTCTCGATCGCCTGCGACGACGACATCACCTTCGGATCGGCGTCGCCGATCAGGTTCGCGGCCGGATAGCCGTTGTATCGCACCACCGGGTCAGGCCCGTACGCCGGCGCCACCGTCACCATCGAGCCGATCGGCACCATCTCGCCCTTCGCGTTGCGCGTGCGCAGGTTCGCGATGTCGGCGGCCGTCTGCCGGTGGCCGGCATCCGCCTGCGCCATCACGCGGTACACGCGGCCGAACAGGTTGAAGTCGTTCACGTACATCGAGCCGAGATAGACCTGCAGCGTGCTGAACAGGTCGGTCAGCGCGACGCCCTGCGCCTTCGCCTTCAACCGGTCGACCTTCACCTCGAGCTGCGGGATGTTCGCCTGGTACGAGCTGACCGGGTAGCTCATCCCCGGCGTCTTCGCGACCGCGCCCTGGAATGCGGTGAGCGCATTCTGCAAGGCCCCGTAGCCGAGCCCGCCGCGATCCTCCAGGTACAGCGAATAGCCCGAGCCGTTGCCGAGGCCCTGGATCGGCGGCGGCATCAGCGCATAGGTGATGCCGCCGCCGATGGCCGCGAAGCGCGCGTTCAGGTCCGCGTTGATCTGCGCGGCGCTGCGGTGGCGCTGGTCGAACGGCTTCAGGATCACGTACGAGTTCGTGATGTTCGGCGTGTTCACGCCCTGCAGCGCATTCAGCCCGGCAAACGCCGGCATCATCTCGACACCGTCGGTGCCGAGCGCGATCTTCGTCATCTGCTCGGTCACCTCGCTGGTGCGCGCGAGCGACGCGCCTTCCGGCAGCTTCGCGCCCGCGAACAGGTACAGCTTGTCCTGCACGGGGATGAAGCCGCCCGGCACCGCGTTGAGCAGCAGCGCGGTGGCCGCGAGCAGCACCGCATAGACCGCGAACACCACGCCGCGCCGCTTCAGCGTGCGGCCGACGAAGCCGTGATAGCGATCGGAACTGCGGTCGAAGAAGCGGTTGAACGGATGGAACAGCCAGCCGAACGCGCGGTCGAGCCCGCGCGTGAGCGCATCCTTCGGCGCATCGTGCGGACGCAGCAGCTTCGCGGCGAGCGCGGGCGACAGCGTCAGCGAGTTGATCGCGGAGATCACCGTCGAGATCGCGATCGTCACCGCGAACTGCCGGTAGAACTGGCCCGTGACGCCGGACATGAACGCCATCGGCACGAACACCGCGCACAGCACGAGCGCGATCGCGACGATCGGCCCCGACACCTCGCGCATCGCCTGGTGCGCGGCGTCGCGCGGGCTCAGGCCCTGCGCGATGTTGCGCTCGACGTTCTCGACGACCACGATCGCATCGTCGACGACGATCCCGATCGCCAGTACCAGCCCGAACAGCGTCAGCGTGTTGATCGAATAGCCGAGCAGATAGAGCCACGCGAACGTGCCGACCACCGACACGGGCACCGCGACGAGCGGGATGATCGACGCGCGCCACGTCTGCAGGAACAGGATCACGACGAGCACGACCAGCACCACGGCCTCGATCAGCGTGTGCTGCACCGCGCGGATCGATTCGCGCACGAACACCGTCGGATCCCACACGGGCCGGTACGCAACGCCGGGCGGAAAGCGCTTCGACAGTTCGTCGAACTTCGCATACACGGCCTTCGCGACCTCGAGCGCGTTCGCGCCCGGCGACAGGAAGATGCCGACCACCGCCGATGGCTTGTCGTTGAAATACGAGCGCAGCGTGTAGTCGCCCGCGCCGAGTTCGACGCGCGCGACGTCGGACAGCTTCACGACCTGCCCGTCGTCGCCGGTGCGCAGCACGATGTCGCCGAACTCCTGCACCGTGCGCAGCCGGCCGCGCACGTTGATCGACAGCAGGAAGTCGTTCTTCTTCGGCGACGGCTCCGCGCCGAGCTGGCCGGCCGACACCTGCACGTTCTGCTCGCGCACGGCGGCAATCACGTCGCTCGCGGTCAGCCCGCGCGACGCGAGCCGGTTCGGGTCGAGCCACAGCCGCATCGCATAGTCGCCGGAACCGGACAGGCCGACGTCGCCGACACCCGTGAGCCGCGACAGCTCGTCCTTCACGTGCAGCGTCAGGTAGTTGCGCAGGTACAGCGAATCGCGGCTGTTGTCCGGCGAATACAGGCTCACGTACATCAGCGGCGTGGGCGACTGCTTCTGCGTGGTCACGCCGTACTGGCGCACCTCGTCGGGCAGGCGCGACAGCGCCTGGCTCACGCGGTTCTGCACGCGCACGGCGGCCGTGTCGGGGTCGACGCCCTGCAGGAACGTGACGACCACCTGCAGGCTGCCGTCGGAACCGGCGACCGACTTCATGTACATGATGCCTTCGACGCCGTTGATCGCCTCTTCCAGCGGTTCGGCGACCGATTCGGCGATTTCCTTCGGGTTCGCGCCCGGGTACGTCGCTCGCACGACGACGCTCGGCGGCACGACTTCCGGGTATTCGCCGGCGGGCAGCATCGGGATCGAGATCAGGCCGATCGCGAAGATGACGATCGACAGCACGACCGCGAAGATCGGCCGGTCGATGAAGAATCGGGAGAAATCCATTGGCTGTCTCCCGTTACTGCGCGGCCGGCGCGCCGGCATCGGCGACGGCCTGCGCGCCGTTGACCGGCCCGTTGCCCGCGCCATTGCCGGCACCGGCGTCGGCGCGTGCGGGCAGCGTCTTCGGCTTCACCTGCGCGCCCGGATAGTAGATCCGCTGCATGCCGTCGACGACCACGCGGTCGCCCGCCTGGATCCCCTTCTCGATGATCCGCTCGCCCTCCACCCCGCGGCCGATCGTCACGTCGCGGCGCAGCGCCTTGTCGCCGGGCCCGATCACATACACGTACTTGCGGTCCTGGTCGGTGAGCACGGCCTTGTCGTCGACGAGCAGCGCATCCTGGTCGCGGCCGCTGACGAGCTGCACGCGCGCATACAGGCCCGGCGTAAACGTATGGTCCTCATTCGGCAGCCGCACGCGCGCGCGGATCGTGCCCGTTTGCGGGTCGAGCCGGTTGTCGAGGAAGTCGACGGTGCCCGCATGCGGGAAGCCCGTCTCGTTCGCGAGGCCCACGCGCACCGGATCGGCGCCGATTGCGCGATGTTTCGGATCGGCGCGCCGCGCGTTGTAGCGCAGGTAGCTCTGTTCGTCGCAGTCGAAATACACGTAGACGGGGTTCTGCGACACGACCGTCGTCAGCAGCGTGTCGTCCGCGCGCGCCAGGTTGCCGACGGTGGCGACCGCGCGGCCGACGCGGCCCGCGATCGGCGCGCGCACTTCGGTGAAGCCGAGATTGAGCTTCGCATCCGCGACGGCCGCGTCGGCCGCCTGCAGGTCCGCACGCGCCTGCTCGGCGGTGGCGCGCGCGTTGTCGAGTTCTTCCTGCGACGTCGCATGCGCATCGATCAGCGTCTGCACGCGCTTGAGCTGCACGTTCGCGAGGCTCGCGGCCGCACGGGCCCGCTGCAGCTGCGCATTGGCGCGATCGAGCGCGATCCGGTACGGGCGCGGGTCGATCTCGAACAGCAGCGCGCCCTGCGCGACCAGGTCGCCTTCCTTGTAGGCGACGCGCTGCAGGTAGCCGCTCACGCGCGGCCGCAGTTCGACCGCGTCGACCGCTTCGACGCGTCCGTTGAATTCGTCCGCGAGGCGGATCGTGCGCGGTGCGATGGTGGCGACGCCGACTTCGGGAAGGGATTGAGCCGACGATGCGCCTTTGCCGTCGTGACAGCCCGACAACGCCAGCAGCAGTGCACAGGCCGCGCCCAAAGGCGACGTCCTGCGTAGGGATAAGGAGAGCATGATGCCTCGCGACGGGTTAAACTGCCGCGTAGCATAAAAGTTGAAGTTAACTTTAAGTCAAGTTTTCCCGGAGGGGCAACATGGGTATCCAGGAAACACCGCAATGGCCGCTGATGTCGATCCGCGAAGTGGCCGCGCGCAGCGGCGTGCCGGCGTCGACACTACGGTTCTACGAGACGCGCGGGCTCATCAAGTCGCACCGCAACGGCTCGAGCCATCGCCACTATTCGCGCGCGGTGCTGCGGCTGATCGCGTTCATCGTGTTCGCGCAGAAGATCGGCTATTCGCTCGACGAGATCGCCGAGCAACTCGTCAGCCTCCCCGAGGACACCGCGCCGAGCAACAAGGACTGGCAGCGGCTGTCGCGCGGCTGGAAGCAGCGCGTCGCGAGCCGGATCGAGGAGTTGCAGCGCCTGTACATCAACCTCGACGAATGCATCGGCTGCGGCTGCCTGTCGCTGAAGCGTTGCAAGCTGACGAACCCGGAAGACCGCGCGGGCCGCAACGGGCCCGGCGCGCGCCGCTGGCTCGGCGACAAGCCGCCCACGGATATCGAATGACCGGCGGGCCGGATGTGGCGCGCGATGCCGCCGCATCCGGCCACCTGGGTAGATTGCGTCACCCGACCCGCCAGCCGCCGTTCACCGCGATCGTCGCACCGGTGACGAACGACGCACGCGGCCCGGCGAGCCACGCAACCGCGTCCGCGATATCGTCCGGATGCCCGGCGCGGCCGGCCGGCGTCTGCTCTCGGATCGTCGCCGCAATGGCCGGCGCGACGCCGCTTTCGCCGAAGAAGCGCGTGTCGGCGATATAGCCGGGCGCGACCGTATTGACCGTGGCGCCGCGCGGCCCGAGTTCGCGCGCGAGCGCGACGGTGAACCCTTCGACGCCGGCCTTCGCCGCCGCGTACGCCAGGCCACCCGGCAGCAGGCTGCCGGCGCGCGCCGCGATCGAACCGATGTTGACGATCCTCGCGGCGCGCTCGGCCAGGTGCGGCAGCACCGCCATGGTCGTCACGAACAGGCTTTTCAGGTTCGCGTCGAGCACGGCGTCCCACACGCGCTCGGCCTCGCCTGCCTCCGTATCCGCGCCGACGCGGCCGGTCGCCCCCGCGTTGTTGACCAGTACGTCGATGCAACGGCACTGCGCGACGATCGCGGCAACCGCCGCCTCCGCTTCGCACCGCACGCTCAGATCGGCCGCCCGCCCGATCGCCACGCCGCCGAGACGCGCAACTGCCGCCTCCAGCCGCGCCGCGTCGCGCCCGACGATCGCGACCCGATACCCGTCCTCCACCAGCCGGCGCGCGATTGCGAAGCCGATCCCGCTCGACCCGCCCGTGACGATTGCCGTTCGCTGCTGTTCGATCCCTGTCATGACCTGCCCTCCCGAATGTCGACCGTTGATGACAAGGCCATTCTGGGCAGCACAGTGCGATAGTTAAAATACGAATTCGATGATCCACTGATACGCGAAAGGTATCGCATGATCGATCTACGCCAGTTCAGGCAATTCATCGCGGTCGCCGAGACGCTCAGTTTCCGGCGTGCGGCCGAGCGGCTGCACATGGCGCAACCGCCGCTCAGCGCGGCGATCCGCAAGCTCGAGGACGAGCTGGGCGTCGTGCTGTTCGAGCGCGACAACCGCGGCACGGCGCTCACGCCGGCCGGCGACGCGTTCCTGCTCGAAGCACGGCGCGCGCTCGAACAGGCCGAGCGCGCGGTGGCCGTGGCCCGCCGCGCGGGCGCCGGCCTCGGCGGCACGCTACGGTTGCGTTTCGTCGACAGCACGGTCAACGCGCTGCTGCCGCTGATCCTCCGCGCGTTCCAGGAACGCCATCCGGACGTCGATTTCCAGCTCGAGGAAGGCACGACCGCCGAGCAGGTGCTCGCGCTGCGCCAGGACCGCACGGACGTCGGCCTCGTCGTGCTGCCGGTGGCCGATGCGGGCGACGTGCGCGTCGAGCCGCTGCTGCGCGACCGGATGGTCGCCGCGCTGCCCGACGGTCACCGGCTCGCACACCGCCGGCGCATTGCGCTTGCCGAACTGGCGGACGAACCGTGGGTCATGTTTGCCGCGCACCACGGGCCCGGCATGCACGCGCTGATCGTGACCGCATGCGCGCAGGCCGGCTTCGCGCCGCGCATCGTCCAGCAGCCGCGCCAGATGCAGACGACGGCCGGGCTCGTCGCGGGCGGCATCGGCGTCGCGCTGATGCCGCGCCTGTTCGTGCCGATGCAGCCGCAAGGCATTACGTTCTGCGAACTGAAGGATGCGGGCAGCCCGCTCGCGTACGAGCTGGCGATCGCGTATCGGACGCCCTCGCCGCTCGTCGATGCGTTGCGCGAGACCGCACGAAGCGCGGTGCGCGAACTGGGGCTGGTGCTGGCGACGTGACCGCGCGCGTCACGCGCGCGGCGCTCAGCCGCCGACGACGTTGAATGCAATGTCCACCACGGCCTGCCGGAACGCGTCCTGCCGCGTGGGCAGCGACGTGTACTCCAGCATCATGTGACTGTATGACACGGTCGTGCCGATCGCGCTCGCGATCATGAAGAACAGCACCGCCGGATCGACCGGGCGGATCACACCGGCCTCTACCGCCTCCGACAGCAGCGGGAACATCACGTCGTAATACGGGCGCACGAGCCGCTCCTGCAACCGGTCGAGCCGCGCGCCCACTTCGGTCGCCGCCGTCGAGAAAAACATGCCCAGGTCGGGCTCGTCGAACTCGTGGTCGACACACAGCTCGATCGCGCGCCGTACACGGTCGCGTTGCGGCAGCGGCGACGTGCGCAACGCGCGCAGCGCGTCGAACATCGGCTCGGCCAGCTCGGCGATCTGCTCGACGACCGCCAGCCACAACGTTTCCTTCGTCCCGAAATGGTGCGCGATCAGCGCCGCATCGACGCCCAGCTCGCGCGCGACTTCGCGCACGCTCGTGGCGTCGTAGCCACGCTTCGCGAACGTGCGGCGCGCGGCCCGCAATATCACGTCCGGCCCCACGGACGCCCCGGCCAGCGGCCGCCCTCGCATACGCCGCTTGGCCGGCGCGCGCTCAGTGACTTCAGCCACGTCTTCCTGCTCTCCTTGAATGATTCGAATACCCGTGTTCCGGCCCCGCGTGAGCGATGCCGAACACCGGGTGACCCGCCCCGCTCCGTTGACACGCGAAGCCGGGAAGCGCTAGGATCATACCTTATTCATCACGTGATGATTTATCCATGACAACCCCTACACGCATCGTCATCGTCGGCGGCGGGATCGCCGGCCTGCAGCTCGCCACCCGCCTGGGCGAGCGCCTCGGCCGGTCCGGGCGCGCCCAGGTGACCGTCGTCGACCGCAGCCCGACCCACATCTGGAAGCCGATGCTGCACACGATCGCGGCCGGGACGCGCGACGTGCAGCAGCAGCAGGTAATCTTCCTCGCCCATGCACGTGATCACGGTTACTCGTACCAGCCCGGCGAACTGACGGGGCTCGATCGCGCGCGCCGCCGCGTGCAGCTCGGCGAGATCCGCTCGCAGGATGGCGAACTCGTGCTCGACGCACGCGAACTCGAATACGACGTGCTGATCCTCGCGCTCGGCAGCCAGGCCAACGATTTCGGCGTGCCGGGCGTGCGCGAGCACTGCTATTTCATCGACAGTCAGAAGCAGGCCGAGACCTTCAACGAAGCGTTGCGGATGCGCGTATTTCGCAGCATCGCGCGCGACGAGCCGTTTCGCGTCGCGATCGTCGGCGCGGGCGCGACCGGCGTGGAACTCGCGGCGGAGCTGAGCCGCTTGCTGGAAGTGGCACAGGCGTACCGTGACGCGACGGTGCGCGAGCGGCTGCAGCTCACGCTGCTCGAGAGCGGCCCGCGCATCCTCGCCGCGTTTCCGCCGCGGATTTCCGCGTCGGCGCAGCGGCGGCTCGAACAGATCGGCTTTCATGTGCTGACGTCCACCCGCGTCACGTCGGCCGACGCAAACGGCTTTCACTACGGCGACGGTTCGTTCGCGGAAGCGGACCTGATGGTATGGGCAGCCGGCGTGAAGGCGCCCGATTTCATGCAGGCGCTCGACGGGCTCGACACGAATCGCGCGAACCAGATCGTCGTCGGGCCGACGCTGCAGGCCACCGGCGACGAGCACGTGTTCGCGATCGGCGACTGCGCGAGCCTGCTGCCCGACGGCCAGGAACGGCCGCTGCCGCCCACCGCGCAAGTCGCGACGCAACAGGCCGAGCATCTCGCGAAGCACCTGCCCGCGTGGCTCGACGGCACGCCGATTCCGCCGTTCGCGTTCCACGATTTCGGCGCGCTCGTGTCGATCAGCGACTACGACGCGTTCGGCACGCTCGGGCAGTTCGGGTTCTTTCGCGGCGGCTTCATCCAGGGGCGTTTCGCGCAATTCAGCCACCTGATGCTCTACCGGCGGCACCAGCAGGCGCTGCACGGCTTCTCCAAGGCGACCCTGCTGTGGATCGCCGAACGGATCAACGGCTGCGTGCAGCCGCGCATCCGCCTGTCGTGATACCGCACGTGGCGGTGTCGCATAACGTTTCGAGGAAAACCGACATGAACAACCGTTTAGCGCCCTGGCTCATGACCGTCGCCGCGATCAGCAGCTTCGACATGCCGTCCGTCTCGTGGGGCGTGCCGCGGCGGCGCAGCGTCACGCGCGACCGGCTGCCGTCGTGGGACGCGACGAGCCAGCCGTCCATCAGCGTGCTCGAGCGGCCCACGGCCGACACCGTGATGATTTCATGGCGCGACGCCTGCACCGGGCACTACGGTTATCAGAAGTGGCGGCTGTTCACCACGCGCAAGCGCGGCGTGTGCGCGCTGTCGGGGCAGCCCATCGAGATCGGCGACAGCGTCTATGCGCCGCAATTGCTCGGCTCGACGCCGGGCAACGCCGCCGCGATGGTGCTGGCCGCGTGCATCGACGCGGCCCGCCCCGCCGAGGCGGCCTGACAGCCCGGGATTCGACCCGGGGCCCCGCTTCAGCCAGAGGTGACGCGATCCGTATCGCGAACCGCCTCGTTCATGCGTGCTTCGGCTTCCGCATCCAGCCGTGCCGCATTCGCTTCGGCTTCTGCTTCTGGCATCAGCTCGCCTTCCCATTTCGCGACCACCGCGCTGGCGATCGAGTTGCCCACCGCGTTCGTGGCCGAACGGCCCATGTCGAGGAACGTATCGACGCCCAGAATCAGCAGCAGCCCGGCTTCCGGAATGTTGAACTGGTGCAGCGTCGCGGCGATCACGACGAGCGACGCGCGCGGCACGCCGGCCATGCCTTTCGACGTCAGCATCAGGATCAGCAGCATCGTGACCTGCGTGCCGAGCGACAGGTGAATGCCGTAGGCCTGCGCGATGAACAGCGACGCGAACGTGCAGTACATCATCGAGCCGTCGAGGTTGAACGAATACCCCATCGGCATCACGAAGCTCGAGATCTTGCGGCGTACGCCGAAACGGTCGAGCGCATCGAGGATCTTCGGATACGCGGCTTCCGAGCTCGCGGTCGCGAACGACAGCATGAACGCTTCCTTGATCAGCACCAGCAGCTTGAACACGCGGCGGCCGAGGAACAGCAGGCCGGCCGCGACGAGCGTGCCCCACAGCAGGAACAGGCTCAGGTAGAAGTCGCCCATGAACACCGCGAACTTCAGCAGGATCGACAGCCCGTTGATCGCGACGGTCGACGCCATCGCCGCCAGCACCGCGAGCGGCGCGAGCTTCATCACGTAGCCGGTGATCTTCAGCATCACGTGCGCGAGCTGGTCGATCGCCGCGACGAGAATCTTGCCGCGTTCGCCGAGCGACGCGAGCGCCACGCCGAAGAACATCGAGAACACGACGATCTGCAGGATCTCGTTGTTCGCCATCGCCTCGGCGATCGATTTCGGCACCATGTGGCCGACGAAATCCTTCAGCGTGAACTTGGACGTCGCGAGATGCGCGGACGCGCCGATATCCGGCAGCGGCAAACCGAGGTTCTCGCCCGGGCGCAGCAGGTTCGCCATCAGCAGGCCGAGCAGCAGCGAGATCAGCGACGCGGTGAAGAACCAGCCGAGCGCCTTCACGAACACGCGGCCCACCGACGACGCGTCGCCCATGTGCGCGATGCCGACGACCAGCGTCGAGAACACCAGCGGGCCGATCACCATCTTGATCAGCCGCAGGAACACGTCGGACACCAGCGAGATGTAGCCGGCAATTTCCGCCGCCGACTGTTTGTCCGGCAGCTGCGTGTAGATCATGTAGCCGATCAGGATGCCGGCCGCCATCGCCAGCAGGATCCAGCCTGCCGCGGACATTCGTTTGTTCATATCGAAATTGGACGCACGGGAAGAAGTTGACGGATGAAAGGCGCGCACGCCTGTGCCGTGCCAGGGTGCGCGCGTGGCGAGCCGGTCGTGCCCGGTGTATCGGGCACGGTCGCCGGCGCCGGTCGCGCTCGCGGATCTCCGCGAACGACGTGCTGCCGCCGCAACGGCATTCGCGCGAGGGCGAGCGCCGTTGCGGGGCAGCGATTCAGCATGAAGCGATCAGGTCCGATCAGGTCAGTAACCGATTGCCGAGCCGGCCGGACGGCGCGGATCGTTGTAGCCGTAGATGAAGCCGACGCGCACGTTCCCGGACACGGACGAATCGTTCCCGGAACTCTGGCGGCTCGCCGCTTCGGTGCCCGCCAGGCCGACCATGATCAGCTCGGCGGCGCCCCACGGCGTCTGCTCGACCATCTTGTAGCCCATGTTGCGCAGGATCGCGAGCGTGTCGGGCGACAGGCCGTAGGTTTCGTAATAGACCTCGTCGGGCAGCCACTGGTGGTGGATGCGCGGCGCGGTGACCGCGTCCTGCGGCGTCATCCCGTAGTCGATCACGTTCAGCACCGTCTGCAGCGTGATCGTGATGATGCGCGAGCCACCCGGCGAGCCGACCACCATGAACACCTTGCCGTCCTTCTTCACGATGGTCGGCGCCATCGACGACAGCGGACGCTTGCCCGGCGCGATCGAGTTGCGCGTGCCCTGCACGAGACCGAACAGGTTCTGCGCGCCGACCTTCACGGTGAAGTCGTCCATCTCGTCGTTCAGGAAGAAGCCCGTGCCCGGCGCGATGACCACGGCGCCGAAGCGGCCGTTGACCGTATAGGTCGTCGACACCGCGTTGCCGTCGTGGTCGACGATCGAATAGTGGGTCGTCTCCGGCTTCTCGTGCACGCCGACGCCCGGCTGCACGTCGACCGACGGCGTCGCCGTATCCGAGTGGATGCTCTTGCGGATCTGCGCCGCGTAGTCCTTGCTCGTCAGCTTCGCGACCGGGTTGTCGATGAAGTTCGGGTCGCCGAGCAGCGTGTTGCGATCTTCGTATGCGTGACGCATCGCTTCGGTCATGTAGTGCACCGCCGCGGCCGAATGGTAGCCAAGCTTGCGCATGTCATACCCTTCGAGGATGTTCAGCGTCTCGCACATCGTCACGCCACCCGAGCTCGGCGGCGGAGCCGACACGAACTCGTAGCCGCGATACGTGCACGTCAGCGGCGCCATGTCCTGCGCACGGTACGACGCGAAATCCGCCGCCGTGATCAGGCCGCCGCCCTTCCTCGCCGCCGCCTCGACGATCTTCGGGATCTCGCCGTGATAGAACGCGTCGGGGCCCTGCTCCGCGATGCGCTCGAGCGTGCGCGCCAGGTCCTTCTGCACCAGGCGATCGCCCGGCTGCAGCGGCGTGCCGTCCGGACGCAGGAAGATGCGGGCCGCTTCCGGATCCTTCTTGAAGCGGTCGATCGTCGTGTCGAGGATGTCCGTATCGCCACGCGTCAGCACGAAGCCGTCGCGCGCGAGCCGGATCGCCGGCGCCATGACCTGCTTGCGGGTCAGCTTGCCGTACTTGCGCTGCGCGAGATCGAGGCCGGCAACCGTGCCCGGCACGCCCACTGCGCGATAGCCGTACAGGCTGTCGTCCGGAATGACGTTGCCCTTCGCGTCGAGATACATGTTCGCGGAAGCCGCAGCCGGCGCGGTTTCGCGGAAATTGATGAAGCGGTCGCGGCCGTCGGCCAGGTGGACGGTCATGAAACCGCCGCCGCCGATGTTGCCGCAGCACGGATTGGTCACGGCCTGCGCGTAACCGACCGCCACCGCGGCGTCCACCGCGTTGCCGCCTTCCTTCAGGATGTCGACACCGATTTGCGACGCGAAATGCTGCGACGACACGACCATGCCGTTCTTCGCTTCGACCGCGGGGTCCGATGCGGCGAACGCGCACACGCTCATGGCCGACAACAGGGTGAGTACTACGACTACGAGCCGCCTCATGACGGGATCCTCCAGACAAATAAAACCGTTGCATGCCGGAACGCGACGCCGCATCGGGGTGTGTCGACGCGTCAATCGACGCCTGTAATAAATAATACATTCCAGCGAGGCCGCGATCATAGCACTCGCTTTTTTGCGCCAAAAACTAGGGTTATCACTGAACAACGAACGAATATCCATCGAATGGGTCATTTTCCAATGTTTGTTTTATTACAATGGTGAATGAGCCGGTCCACCGTGCGATGCGTCCCTCTAATTTCGGAGCGTGCACGGCCCGCCTGACGTCGATCGGCTAACATGCGTGGAGTCACCGGCAGACACCCGTCTGCCGTTTGTTATTCAGATACGAGAGTTGGAGTGCCCGATGGGGACGAGCATCAGGGCGTTGCTGCTATCCCAGATGGATAGCTTCACGCCGTCGGAACAGAAGGTCGCGCAGGCGTTGCTGGATCGCTACCCGAGTCTCGGGCTCGGGCCGATTGCGAGCTTTGCCAAACAGGCGGAAGTGAGCGATCCGACCGTGTTTCGCTTCGTCGTCCGGATCGGCTTTCCGAATTACTCGTCGTTCCAGCAGGCGCTGTACGGCGAGATCGACACGGCGATGAATTCGCCGCTCGCGCGGATGGATGCGTTCCACTCGGCCGCGGGCATGCGCGACAGTCATTCGGCAATCTTCCAGCGGCTGTCCGAGTCGCTGGCGACCACGATCGAAGGGCTCGATGCGGCAGCGTTCGACGCCGCGGTGGCGCTGCTGGCCAATCCGGATGTGCGTGTCTTTTGCGGCGGCGGGCGTTACACGGCGCCGCTCGCGTCGCTGTTTTCGTTCACGCTGACCTACGCGCGGCCACATGTTCAGTATGTCGAACCGAATGTGAACCTCGCGTCGGTCGCGCTGGCGGACATGGGGGCCGGTGACGTGCTCGTTATTTTCGATTTTCGCCGCTATCAGCGGGACAGCATCCGGTTCGCGCAGGCCGCGCATCGGCTTGGCACGCGCGTGTTGCTGATCACCGATGAATGGCACTCGCCGATCGGCGAGTTTGCGGAGATCGTGCTGCGCATCCGGGGGCAGCCGTTCGCGATGCTGCAGACCAACGTGCCGGCGCTCGCGCTCGCCGAGGCGCTCGTGATCGGTGTGACGAACCAGCTGCCGGAGATGGCAAGGCAGCGGATGGAGAAGATCGAGCATCTCAATTCCGGGGGGAGCGAGCCGGATATCAGTCAGCGGGATTTGCCGGAGTGAGGGCTCATCGCCATTCAGGCATGGGTTTCAGCGTTCGATCGAATTTGATCAAATCCTGCAACCCATGACATTCTTGAGTTACGCCAACAATCTTCGCGATGTTGCGCTCACGGCACCAGCTCCATGCGGTTGCCCCTCACGACCAGCTTGACGGGGTCCGTCTTTTTCCACTGCGACTTCGGAATCGTCAGTTGCCACTCGGCACCGCCCTGATCACGAAAGAACCCTGCTATACCCACAATTTGCGCGTCATCCTCCATTGGCATGGACAGCCGCACCGTGGCATCAGGCGCAAGCGTGACCTCCCGACTGCCGAGCAAATCGGCACTCAGCAACACCCTGTCGTCGTCGATCAGCTCGACGTAAGCGGCACGCTCGAAAACCTTCGCATCCTTTAACTGGTAGACGCGCATCACAACCGGCAGGGACTCTCCTTGGTCGTTCTGGTTGAGTGCGGAACGGCTCTCGATGACGAGATTCATCTGCTTGATCTTAGCGACGAAAATCGCTCGCGTCACGTCGACAGTCGTCTCCTTCACCGATTGCCACGTGCCACAGCCGGCCAACACCCCTGCCGTAAGCGCAACGGCGCTCGCCAAACGAACGCTTCGCATCATCCGATATGTTCGTGGTGTCACAACCAATCTCCCGTTTTGATCGAGCCTGGATAGCGCCGGATCGGCCCACCCACACCTTCATACAGAACGAGCCGCACCGCAAAATGGAAACTCGCGTAGCGGCCTACGAAGCGGCTGAGTACGTCCCCGAACAGCGCAACGTCGCCCGGTCCGGCGAAACCCGCCGGCTCGATACCCACGTTCACATTCACGATGCGGTCGACACGCGCGCCTGCCAGTTCCGTTTCCTCGTCGAGCCAGACGTAATGAATCGCCTCGATACGGCGCCGGTTATCGTCCTGTCGCGTCCAGTCGTACAACGACAGTGCGCCGCGCAGCACGTTCGCGTCCATCATGTTCAGCTCGGTTGTGCCAGCACCATTGAAATGAGAAATCACGTGCCAGTGATAGTCGCCGCCGCGTGGGGGATACAGCGGCATCGTCGGGGCAGTCAGATTGCGCACGCGTTCGACACCGTTGAAATTCGAAGCAGGCGTGTTGATCATCGATTCACGCAGCGCCATCCGCGGCAAGCGCCCGTTGTTTGCCAACACCCGAACCGTTACGTACGCATCCGGCAAGCTGCCGGGTTCGTCCCAGAGATGCCCGCCCAACGTCACGACCATCTCGCGCCGGCCCGTCACGCCCGGCCGAACCAATGAGTGGTAGTACCGATCCGGCGACTCGTATCGGATCATCCCGCCCCGGTGCCGGAATTCCTTGATCGATTGATAGGTGTATTGCCTGGCGGTGCGTGGATCGTTCGCCACTACCGACAGTACGTCGTAGGGCTCGACGTGCTCGCCCGCTGACGCCGGGGCGCATACCGGATAGTCGCGGTCGTGAACGTTGGGTCGGATTGCTTGCGCATCCAGTTCGAACAGATTGATCACCGGCGTGCAGAATAGCCGGATGTTGTCCGCGCCGAACGTGACGTCACCAGGTATCCGATCACGGATCACGATATCGAATTCAAGGCGCGTTTCGCCAGGTGGCACACTGGCCGCGTCGAAACCGCACAAGTCGACGAAGTGAAACTTCTCGGGAAACGAGAAATATTCGAGCATCGTCTGCTCGCGGTCGAGATTGGCGTCGCGCTCATCGAGATCGATCGGCCACAGTCGCGCCTGCGTGCCGAAGCCAGCCGCCTCGATAGACATTCCCGGCCCTGGTTGCAACTGGCCGTCGAGTATGCGCGGCATGCGCACGCCGATCGACTCGACCTGGCGCGTAAAAACGCCGTACAGCGCCGATGCAGTCGGTCGGTCGCCATGCAGGTATAGCCGGATACGCGACAGGTCGTCCAGCAACCGCTGCTCGCGGTGCAGCAGGTCAAACGCGAGCCGGATCACCGTACGACCGTCCTCGCGCATGCGCGCGCCCGCGTCGCGCACGGCGAGCGGAAGCAGGCGTATCGCCTGAGTGGTTCGATAAACACATATCGTCCCGCCCGGTCCAACCGGTGTCGAACGTACCTGCAACCCCGGCGGCAACGTATCGAGAATCCGCGCCTCGCCGGTGCGCGGCAGGCACTCGAGGATTGCCAGCGACGGAATCGTGCGGCCGGCATGTGGCCACAGGTGATCGACCAGCGGATCGGTGATCTCCGGTAGCGCGTCGTCGAGCTTCATTCGCAGCCGGCTCGTGAGGAACGCGAAACCCTCGTAAGTCTGCTCGACACTATCGTGGCGCGCGCCGAGCATCGCCATCCCCACACGGCGCGCGACATGCGGCTGGGATTTCGCAAACTCCCTCCCCGCTTCGCGCAGGTAACGCATCTCCGCATCGAAGTAGCGCAGGCACGGATCGTCGTCCGCACCGAAACCGCCCCCCTCAGGCATCATCGGTTCGTTTTTTTCTTCACTCATGGTTGGAGATCCGGTGGCAGCGGTGGCAGGAGCGACATCTTCGAAGCGGCGCTCGCCTTGCCGACGACGAAAATTCGATCAGGCATGCGGAATCCGCGTAGTTTCAGCAGGTCGACCGGCCCTGCACCGATCTGCGTGCGCAACACATACGACAGCGGCTCATCGCTCCCGGCATTCCACGTGAGCCGATAACGCGTGCTATCGAGCCGCTTGATGTCGGCCTTGCTCAGCAGCCGCAGGAACGCCCAATCTCCAGTCGAATCGAACGCCTGCTGCGGGCCCGCATTCAGCGTTTGCCATGTGAGCCGCGCGTGCCCGTTCAGGCCGTTGCCGGGCCACGCCAATGGCGCCCAACGCTCCTGCTGATTGAAATAGACGATCTGCTTGCCGTCGACCGACAGTTCCGAGCGGGTCACCTTCGGCGTCGGCAGCGCCATCATCTCGAATTTCGCCCCCGCATCGCCTTGCAGGTAGAGTTGCGCGCCAACCGCCGACAACTGCCTGACTGCGCTCAGGAATGCCGGGTCGAACTGCACCGCCTGCGGCGCCAGTTCACTAGGCGCCCAACGGTCGCCCTCGGGTTTCATTACACCGGCCAGTTGGGTCGCGACAAAGCGCGAAATCAATCCTGTATCGGGTCGCACATAGCGTCCAAGTTCCGCGAAGGACGCATCGGCCTGCGTATCGAAGAATGGATAGCGGCCGCTCATCGCCGCGTTGAATGGCGCTGCAACACTCGCTCGCCAAGCGTCATTCAGACTCGCTGCGGCCGGTTGCAGGATCGTCTGCCATGCGGCCTCGAGCGGCTGCGCAAACATCGCATCGCCGAACCCTGCCCATGCCGTACCCAGGCTTGCGGCAGTGAGTGCCGCGTCATCGCGTGCCTGGGACAATTCCGACAACTTGCCTTGGAACACTGCCTGCGCGAGCGTGCGCGCCATTGCCTGCGCGTCAGGACTGCTCGCGATCTGTTGCAGCTTCAGCCGCATCATCGTGACCGCCGTCAGGTAACGCGACAGGCTCACGCCGCTTAGCGCGATGTTGGCTGGTGCGCTGCCCTTCCCATTTGCAGCGGCAGGTGACGCGTTCGTGTCGCCCGTCAGCACCAGCAGTGGCCCAAACGGCTTGTCGAGCGGGTAGACGACGGTCGATGCGTCCTCGTCGGTCCCGATCAGATTCTGCGCCTTTCTAACCAGCGTATCGGCCAGCGCCTGCGAAGGCCGCCCCGCCTGCGCCTGATATCGCACGGATTTCATCAATGCGATCAACGGCGAAGTCTGTGCATCCGCCAGTCGAGAAAGCTGTTCTATCGCGCCACTGAGATTGGATGTCGGTTGCCACTGCATACTGTTGAGCATGCGCTGCCATGCGGCCGTGTACTCGCCGAAATAGCGTGCCGTCAATCGCTGTTTCAGTTCCTCGCCTGCACGTTTCTCGTCCACGATCGTCGTGGTCTGGATCGCACCGTGCGCGAGCGGGTTGCCGGTTGTCTGCCGCGGCTGTTTGCCGGTCAGCACCCAATCGCTGCTGAGCTGGCGCTCGCCGGCAGCCTTGTCGATCGCCGTGGCGATCATGCCGTCCCACGCCGCACGCGTATAGATTCCGGGTACGGTCTGCGACGCCACGAACATCCCTCGCGCATCGGCGCCATTCAGGAGCGTTTCAAGCGACACGTCGGCGTATTTGTTCTTGACGTCGTCGAGGATGCGTTGGTACACCATGTCGTCCGCCGACGCGAGCCCAATCTGCGTGACCAGCATGTTGCGAGTTGCTGTCACGAGTTGATCGTCCGTCTCAATTCGCCATTCGGGATGCGCTTTCAGGTGATCGGCGTAAAACCCTGCGAGCCGTCGGCCGGTATCGTCACGCTCACCCAGCGGCATCTCCACGGGGCGCGACCAAAGTGCCACGAGCAAGCGCTTCAGAAACGCTGAATCGGCCCGCGACGGATCGCCGAGCATCAGGTAGGTCTTGAGCGCGTTGTAGGTGCTGCCCCGCGTGTCCTGCGATTGAAGGCTGTCGGCTCGCGCCTGATCCGCGGCCTGCAACAGCTTGCCGATCGTTTGCACGACAGGCGTCTGCAGGTTGCGGGTCGCCGCGACCTGATACGGTTGCCAGAGACCGTCAAGGATATCGTCATTACGCGACAAACCCGCCCGCAGGTACCACGGTACGCCATGCTGCTGCCGGTATTCGAGCGTTTCCATCACCTGTTGCAGCGCCAGTTGCGCGCGCCATGCGGCGGCCGTCTGCGGCCGCGCATCGACCGCCGCGCTCGCTGCTGCCCGCGCATCTCGCATGAGCCGCTGGTTGGCGATGAACGACACGGACATCCATACGCACCACGCGATGGCCGCAACGATCAAGCACATCGCCAGCGCGTTCGGCCAGTAGAATCCCACTCGCCGGCCAATGCGCCTCCGACTGGCGATTGCGTGCCATGCTGGCAGCAGAGCGGCCGGTTGCGGCGGGAGCTCGATCGGGACGTTCGGAACTGTCGCGCTCCCGTCCACGGTGACCGGCACCGGCGTCGGCATTGCCACCGTTGTCGCAAATACGGGTGCGAACATCACGCCCGCCAGCGGTGTGCGCAGCCAGGGTGAACCAAGGAGCGTTTGCCAACTGGCGACGATATCTTCGCGCTGCTTCCCGATGTATTGTGAGATTTCGGCCAGGCAGGTGATGCGTTTGGGCGCTGTGCACAGGCGAACGCCTGCATCCGCCGTCCCACGCTCGATCTCGGCAAGCTGATCGCGTAATGCCTGCGCCGGCTGCCCGCCCTTGTACGCCAGCCCGGGAAATGCGCCGATCGCCTCGAACGTTTCGGGTCGATCGCCGTGCGCGGGCACTGCGTGCAGGAGCGCGACAGGCGCGGCGCAGCCGATGTCGGTCACAAGCGCGGCGAGTGCGCGCGGCAGTTCGGTATCGCGATCGTCCGAATGCGTAACCTGCACAATGCTGTCGACCGGCCGCCGGCCCCGCAGCTTACGGATTTGTCGGCGCCATGCGCCAGCCTCGATGCCGTCCGGTGCCACGTGCACGAGAATCGCGTTGCCGACGGCTATCGCGCCCGCTCGCTTCAGGCCCGGCGCGACCTGGTCGATCAATGTATCCGCGCCGCTCACCATCAGCCACGGCAATCGGTATCGCCAGAGCCTGCCCCGCGAGGCGCGTAGTTCCTCGGCCACGCGTTGCAGACGGACGTCGAATTTCAACGACTTCTGCGCCTTCGTCGCGTCGCCGATATCCCTGCGAAACGTCCGTCCGGAAATGGTGTATGCACCGATAAAAAACAGGCAAAGATGCATGGCGACGAAGACAATCAGCGCGATGACGATGACGATCACCACTTGCATGCGTGCCACACCGGGCGCGAGATCGAACAGGTCGCCCCGGCTCCATACGAGGCCAATTGCGCACGCCGCGACAATCAGCGCGGCGACAATCACGCCCCAGAGTGCGAGGCGTCCGGAGGGCGCAGACGCCGCAGCGGGTGCTGCGTCAAGCGATCGCAAGGTCAGTTTCGGATCGGTCATGCTGAGCGTGTCCAGGCAATGAAGAATCCTTCCCGCGTGGACCGGGAAGCACATGAATGACGGCGGACTGCACGCCATCGATGATCAGTTGTGGCGCATCCACAGCACCACATTCGGTAGCGGCTGCGACGGACAGCCATCCGCTCGCGCTGCCAAAATCGCCCACGATGTAGGCGAGGTCACATTGGGCCTCGCTGTTCGCAAGCGCCTCCAGGTTCGCGATGCGCAGCCCCTGATTGCAACGCTTGACGGCACGCGTGACCCAGGCACGCGTCACGGCAGCGACATCTGACCTGCCCCAGATCACGGCATTCGCGAAACCGTATTCGATTTCGTCGGCGTTGCCCTCGACGGGGCGATGCAGCGTCGCCATCGTGTGTACACCTTCGGGTAGAGCGTAGAAGCCGGCGTCGAGCAGCATCGCGACGCATCCCTCCGTGCTGCCGGTCGGTGGCCGCGCCTCGTGCCATGCCGTTGCGATCACGAGCAGCGGGCATGCGTCGCGGGTGTCGAGCCATGCGTCCGCGATCAGTAAACCGTGCGCAGCCGGCACGACTGACACCTCAAGCAGCGGCAAACCGGCCAATTGCAACGCGTCGTACATTTCCTGCTCGCGCAAAGCTTCTTCGCCGGGTTCGGCCAGTACGCGCACTTTTGGCCAGTAGGCGGCTTCGTAGTGCGTGAGCGCGTGGAGGCTCGCAGCAAGCGGTTCGAGCGCTTCGGCGATCCTGAGTGTGAGCTGGGTAACGGGTCGCTTTGGAGGCGTATCCGCTACGGCGTCGCTCTCCTCGGTCGGGTCGGCCACGTCGGCTTCGTCGGATCGTTCCAGCGGGTCGTCAAAGCGGCAATGCTCAACGACACCCGCGCCCAAACGGGGCTGCTGCTGTCGCGGCAAACGCACCCCTGCATCGATCGCCTGTGCAAGCGTCTGGTCGTTCAAGGGCAAGCAATAGCCGACGCGCAGCACCCGAAGCGGCTGCTGCGCGACACGGATTCGCTCCGCCAGCCATCGGTCGCGGTGGAGGTTGCGGTGGTATGCGCGGTACCACATAGCCTCATAGCGAGCGCGCTCGATCGCGAACAGAAAGCCGAAAAAGCCGTTCGGGATACCGACAACGCAGAACCAGAACCATGGGCCGCCCGCCCGCTCACCCTTTGGCCAAATCAGCAGAGTGGTGGCCGCTCCGAGCACCGCGCAGGCCAACCAGACGCAGAACCACCACGGCCAGAAGCGCGGGCGACTCGGATAGGCGTTTGGGAGCCCCGCCTGAGAGAGGTCGACGGGCATTATTCGAAGTGGACGTTCGGCAGCGACGAGATCAACCGACAACCGCATGCGCAGCGATGGCCGTCGAGCGCGAATGGCTTGTTGTCGCGATCGGGAAACTTGTTGGCGCCTTCGTCGATAAAGGTTGGGCCATGCAGATTGCAAGTCGCCTCATCGCCCTTGCGGGCAAGCGGCATACCCATGAATGTCGTCCATGGTGAGCCACCGGTGACTTCGCCGCCGTGTTCGAGTTTGTCGCCTTGTCGGATGGGTGATTTTCTATTCATGTCGCCACTTAAATTAGATTGCCCCTCATCATTCAACAGACAATCGTGTGATACATCTTTTTGGGATATTTTTGTCCCAGTAAGTGCTGGTTAGGAGATGACTCTTTCCATCCACCTTGAGGTTGACAAATTCATCCCCACACGACGGAAATCTCTCCACAAAATCAGATGACGACGAGGAAAATGTGAAAATTCTTGCAATTTCATACACCCCCATTCCATCGTCCATATACGACACCAAAAAACCGAGTCGCCCGCTAAAATCATAGCTCCCGACTTCGAGGCTCAATGGTTTATCCGTATCGAAACTTACCTCCCCTCGCCTAACCACGTTCCCCCCAGTTAATTTCCAAACCAAATTCCTGCCATCAATACTGATCACGGCCACTTCACCTGGATATGGAGAGAGAGTTTTATATATATCTGCCGCATGCAAGAAAGGTGATGTCGCAAGCATCATCACAGCCACGAAGCCTCTGACAGCCCTCATAAACCACTCCGATCTATACAATTTTTAAATTCATCTTTAGAAGCGAAAGAATCAGTTGAAATTAGATCAACAACATCAACCCCATCGCCCGAAGCATTCACTATCAGCATGGGGCACATCTCCTCTCGCAGCGCGCACCTCACAACCATCGACGATTTATTAATCGAAAAAATCCTTCAATCCAAAAAAAATCCGTCACAAAAAAATCGTCGACAGGCAAGAAACAATAAAATGCACATCAAGCCCCACCTAAACTCACACCTTCGACTATCTATACACTTTTATCGATCTAATAATGGAATTTATCACCCCAATCTTCCTCACCGCCTGCTTGCTTATATTTCCATCAGAAGTGGGCGGCTGATCAACAATAGAAAAGACGAAGACTGTCGGATTCATATTGACATCCCCCTCCAAAACTAACGCAGCAACATAGCAAGTTGCTGGGCGCTCCCTACCCTCCGAACCACCCTTACAGAGCACATTGACAACCTCATATGCTATGAAATCGCCAATTCTTTTCTTATTCGTTGGATAAAGAAAGCCATACCCACCCTCCGAATACACAAAGGCTTCATCTGCCAACAAAGGAACTTGTCTTACGTGCTCCAGAGAGAGATCTTTATATTTAAAAAATCCATTACTCCCAGCAGCACCATCAGCAGACTTGCCATATGAACATATGGTTGCAACTACATTCAACCGACTCACATCCACACACACGGCGCCATCCGGATTGACTTGCTTGTTCTTATAAATCGGCAAATCCATCTTGACCCCATTTTAGAATGCAGAGGCAACCCAACCCAAAGCAACCCAAGAAATAGCACAATTCCGATAATATTCACATTATTCATTTCATGGATATCAACACTTTCACAATCCTCTGAGTGCGTGCAACTCTTTCACTCAGCCCCTTCAAGCTTCTTGCTCTTCGCACCGGACTCTAGGCGCATGCCACTATGCCAGCGTCGATTACTTGTCTGCCACATCCAACATCGGATAGAGATTCGCCTCAGTTTGTGCCAAAAAACCAGCTACGTGCCGAAATAGTGGTTAGTGATCAACAATGACGTTGGCGCAACATAAACAACTTTACGGACCAGAATCATTTTCCACGCACCTGGGAAGCTGGATATTTTCTCTCAAGCACCTTTCGAATAGATTCAGCATTCTTATATCCCGCACGCGTTGATCGCCCATCGCGAAAATCACACTCACATTGATCCAAGAAAGGTGCACTGGCATCACTTTGCAGTCCAGCAAAAACCACTCCCGTTCGAGGGTCACCAGTCAGCTTGTAGACATAGCCGTCGTAATAATCCCCTCCGTAATCGTAATGATTAAGGGGAGTACGCACCATAACAACGATCTCCTTATTTTTTTTATCGCGATCCGCATTCACGAAGAATACACTAGAAATTTCCGGAATCCCGTCGTCCTTTACATAACGATCAAATAGCACATCATGCAAAACTTGATTTTCATCAGAAAATATCAGATGAGCGTCAAGCATGTACGGCCTCCCACCCTTAGCATAACCAGGCACGTCGGACGTATTGATCATGAAATAAATATACACCCCCTTCATCGCAGGACCAGCGTCGATAATAGGTGACTGCAATTTATGGCCTTCGTCGGCACGAGCATTTATTGCGTCCACAATGATAACCGGAGCATCGGCCGCGTGTAATCGAGACACAGAAAGCAGAAAAAGTAATGCTATCGCGACACCGAATACATTAGCACATTGATTACCCACAACAATGAACCCTCGCGAAATTCAACTCCATAAGGCCTCTCGGCACAAAGAGAAACTCGAGTATTTCCAAGAATCCTTATTTTAAAATTAGCGCAAACAATAATTACCGACAAATTGACGTCTCAAGGCTCTTTCCACTGGAAAATTTGATACATCATTAAGTACAATGAGAGAACCACTGGCATGCGGACAATCCACCTGCACCTCCTATCAAGCGAAAGCACGCCTCGACATCAAGATCGCGCACCCTTGTCAACTTTCTTGTCAATGCGAGTCTCAATCCAGAAGTAGCCAGTCGAATCTGCAGCCACTTCACATCGCTTTGAAATAGAAAAATGCTTGATTCCCGAGCCAAAATTAATCCCCCCCACATTTCTGAGTCGCAAAATTAGGAGTATAGGTTGGATCATAAAACGTCGATTTTCGCTTGATTAAATCGATAACATCTATCCCAAGCCTACTATCGACAACCACAAACCGCCGGTTATTACTGAATAAAACGCCGTAAACTCTACTCCCATACTCCTCTCTTCGAACAAGAGTTGCCGAAGGAACCCTTAAAATGGAAAGAAGAGTTCTTTGAGGATTCCTCCTACTTATCTTTTTAGGAAATCCATAAACCATTAATAGCGAGTCGTCCATACTGAACACTCCGCCGTCAACTTCATGATCGATCTTTGACTTGCCCACTACTTTACCCGCACGCTCAATAACGATCGACCCATGACTGCTTTTTGCAGAAAATAAAGCATCGCACGACTTAATCATGGTTTCTGCTGTCGCGTTCGCAGCCAACATCATTACCGAAACGGCAAAAACGTATTGTCTCACACCCATTCCCCCAGCACTTTGCTTGCCTCAAGAGTTTCCCGCCAACGCTCGGGCGGACTTTCCTTGTCAAAAGGGTTGACAATTTTTGAAACTGCCGCCGACACCTTTTCCGTAACGCCACCGTCGGAAGCCTTCGTGACAAGATACCTGACGCAAAATAATCCGGCCGTGTCGACGGCCGCATAAGCGTCATCCCCAACGAATTCTGGATTTATAATTTCAGGGCCAGGAAGAAATTTGCCATTAATCTTTTTCTTGAACCAAGCATGGTCGTAAGAGTTTGATTTGAGCCACCCTCGATAAACCCAATACTCGGAATAATTATACCTACCTGTAAGTTGCTTAAATCCTCTGCCGCGGAACTTCACACCGTCTCCGGCGTCCGTGTTACCAAGGGACAGCTTCCCCTCGTAGCGCAAGAAGCTTTTGACATCTGCCGCCGCGGCTGGAGGAGAACGTAGATAACCACGCTCTTCCGGCATGACGGAGATGTGATTTTTTTTAATAGCGATTCCGACCGATATCGAACTTTCCCTTGGTGCCATCATATAAAATGACTCAATCGCACATTGGCCGAAAAAATGTGAACATCTAATCGAATTGCTCAATCCATACTTTCTGATTACGACATTGATGTTGGCTCGATATTTCTCTTTGTATTCTTTCCCAGTCTTCCCAACGGCCCGGTATTTTGATTCGGGGTAGATTTGGGAGAGATCGGCTTCCGAAAGCCACCCACTTCTTCTGAAATGCCGAATAAACGCAAGCGGGTGAAAAAACCACAGCCCCAGCCCCTCCGGCAGCCCCGTTCTGTCCCAGAACTGAACTTTATTCAGGTACTCCAGGAATTTCTGGTAACCCGTCTCATTACCGTGGTAGAAGCCATCCTCATCGAGCAATCTCGCATAGCGCGCCTCGTTGTTCGTGCTGTCCCATTCACTCGGCGCGTTGCAGACAAGGCTGCGCAACTGCTGTCGTATCTCCGCGTCACCATTTACATAGGCCGACAGCATTCTTGCCTTGTGATCTTCCTGTGTTTCCCCCGTCACTGCGGGTACTTCGTGCGGAGCAGCATCGTTCAGTATTGTCTTCAGTGCGTCCACATCGCACAGACCATCGCTACCGAACGGTGTATTGTCTTCGCTGATCTTCTGCCAACCCACTGGAGACAGGAAGTCCGCATCGGAAAACTTCTGAATACTTGGATCATTAATATCGATGTAGCCCGCCTTGTCTGCCGCCCAATTGACCCGCATCCACGTCGCTCGCGCATCTTCCGCCAATGTTTGAGACGGAGACAGGATGCGACCGAAACGCAGCAGTTCGTATCCGTCGCTCGGACACGATGAATAAAGCGCCGTCGCACGCTTGTACAGGTCGTACTCGTAGTCCTTTTCCTCGACGGGTTGCGGCGTGAGCAGTGTGCGGCTGCCGTCTTGCGCAACGCTCCATACCTTGGTGTATTTCGAGCCGAGGCTGAAGTAGGTCTCGACAAGCAACGGCAATGTGTTTGAGCCCTCCTGACCCGGCTTGAACTCAATCCCATGCAGTTTGCTTCGAGCATCGGCCTTCTCAGGCAAACGACGAAAGTTGCTGCCTGCCGGAATGATGAAATACGCGTGCCCCCACCAGTCCGGTCCATCCGACGGGGTGGGCGTGCTGTTCCCCAGTTGCGTTCTCCCGAAATAAGCATCGAAATCCTCCGGCAACATGAAGATTTCGAAGTGCAAATGCGGCATATCCTCATATGTGCCAAGCCACCCCACCACGTCCTTGCGCCTGACCTTCTTACCGTCCCCGGAGGCCGCCGGCGCCACCTCCCCCATGTCCACCGAACCAGTCGGCATACGCAGAAACTCCGGCATCGCCTCGGCATTCGCCCCGTGCTCCTGATACTCCGCCAGCGGCAGGAGATGCATGTACAGCGAATAGAAGGTCAGCGTACGACCTTCACCCGTCTCGGTCGTATGCTTCAGCAACACAAATCCCGCATGGCTTTTTCCGCTGTCAACGGCATGCTGGCAGACGCGATAGGCAACGACTTCCCCATCGGCAATCGCGTGCACCTTGCCCTTCGTATCGGGTTGAAGATGCACGCCACAATGCCAGCGCCGATCGTGGGCGATCGGATAAACGCCGTGATCGCATTCGAACTTGTCAACAGCGTCCATCATCGGATCAGGGTTCGCCCCCGTCGGGGCCACGAGACCGGCTTTGGGCAGAAATGGCGGGCTGATGATCATGATCGTTACCGTGTGTGGCTGTATTTGGCGCTGGGCTGGTAGTCGCTCACCGGCAGTTGCGGCAAGCTGATGGACGTATTGCGTGGCCCTTCGAACGTGAACGAGGCAGCCCTGATACGAAACTCACCCGGACAGTTAAATATGACATTGCCTTTCTCGATGGTCATCGACGCGCCGCCGCTGGCCACCATCGCCCCAGTCTTGGCGCTCACGAGCACATTCGCGCTGGCGCTCGACACATGCAATTGCTCGTCGGCGAAGAGATCCATCGACGCGCGTTGTGCCTGCAGTTCGATTTTCCCTTTCGAAAAAATCTTGATGCCGAGCTTGTGCGCGCACAGCGAGATCAAGTCACCCGCCACCATGCGCAGCCGCCTGACGACGCTCACGTCCAGGTCCTGACCTGCGGTGACGATCACGTTCTCGCCCGCCGAGTGCTGCACCGATTTCGGTGTCACGAATGCCATGCCGCCGGGTGCACTCGCGAGCAACCCCGCGTCGCGGAGCTGATTCAGGCCGTCCAACAGCGCCGCCTGCGTCGCGCGGTCCGCAGGATCGGCCTTGACCTGCGTCGCCGCAGCCGCAAGGTCCGTTACACGCTGCAATGCAGCCTTGAGTTGCGCGACAGCAGCGGGCATATCGAGGTGCGGCTTCCCGGACCCGCCTGCTGCATCTGCCGAGACGAACAACCCCTTCGGCGCACGCAGCGTGCCCCAGTCCTGCGTGGTCAGCTCGAAGCCCTCGCCGCGCTTGTTCTTCTCACTGTCGACGAGACAACCCATGTTGAGCGACGATTGCCCGAACACCGTCGCCAGGCGGATGCCCTCGTGGTCTTTCAAATCCTCGAAACGCAGCTTGTTGCCGAGCAGCGGGGAGCGGAACACAGCGCGGCTGTACCAGCCCTCCTTGCCATGCACGAGGTCCCGATGCGCATAGTCATGCAGGGCCCCAGCGATAAGCAGGCGATCGCAATTTCCGTGCGTCGCGACGACGCGTACTTCCGACCGCGGCAGCAGAGGGATGTGCAGGCCGCCTTGATACGACGCAGACGTACGCAGCAGGCGCAACGGCATGCTGTTCGTGCCGCGCTTGCCGCTGTGCCGGGTGAACAGGAGCCTGACGCGATAGCGGCCGTATTCATCCATCCACGCGTACGGCTCGTCGTCGCCGGATTCGACCACGCCGATCAGCATGCCGGTGACCCATCGCCAGTGCTTTTCAGGAACATATTCCGGCCGATAGGTCTGGTGCGCGGGAATCGCTTCGAAGGTGTTGATCACCGACTGGCTGCGGCTGCCGGTCGTGACGAGCTTCGTGATCACCATCCCGTGCGGCGCCTCCGGCACCACGTCATTGGCAATCCGCACCACCATGCCGGGCGTCATGCCAATGACGTTGCTCGTACCCGCGAGCCGCATCTGCCTCGTGAGCAGTTCGTCACGCCGCGCGTCGGCCAGCGCCTGCCCTTCTTCGACCGAGTGGAAATGCTCGATGCTGCGGTTCACGCTCCCATACACCGAGCGGTCGTCGTGGGCCACGACCGCTTCGACCTGTAGCGGATCGTCGGGTATGCGGTAGTTGTGATCCCATTCGCGCACCGTCTGTGGCACCAGGGCGCGCGCGACTTCCAGCGTCAGAATCGCGTCGTGCCAGCTCACCAGACCGGAATGCGGCAGCAATGGCACCTCGAGCGCTCGCATGTAGCCGCGCGGCGTATTGCTGAACACCAACGTGTCGCGTTGCGGGCCGTCCTCCTTCCTGGCCTGCTTGAAGTAGTAGTAGACGCCCGCGCGCCGGCAATGCCGGTCGATAAAGTTCGCGACCGTCTCCTCGTACATCACGGTTTGTTCCAACTTCCCGTCGAGCCCCTCGAGTTCGAACTCGACATCGAAGGATTGGAACAAACTGCGATCGACGATCACGTCGGCCAGCAGCTCGTGCAACGACCTGTCCAGAAATACGGCCGAATCGTGCACCTCTTCAAGCAGCGAGAGACGCGGCTTCAGGTGCAATCGATAGGTCGCCTCGTCGCGAGACGCCTTGACTCGAGTCCATTGCGTGACAACGCCGTGCACGGTACGCGCCGCATGCTGAACCGGAGCGATCATCCCCGCCATCGACGGAACGGACGCGCGTTCCTCGATCGTGAAAATCGCCGGCCGGCCGACGATCGCCGCACCGTCGATCCGTTTGTCCTTCGACGTCACGGTGATGTCCGCGAGGAATCGCGTATTCATCTCCTCGGTCAGGACGAAGGACACAACGGAGATCGGTGCATCCAGCGTCGCGATCTCCAGATGCAATGGTTGGGTAACGACCGAACCGGGGTGTTTCAGCACATCCTGAATGGTTAGCATGGCTGCTGTTGAACGAGAGGTTGTACACCGGCACGTCCGTCCACTCATGCATTCGGGGACGCAGTGCCACTACGCTCTCGCCAGTGAAGCATAGGCTCATGGAAATGAACACACACTGCCCAAGACCTGATAAGCCGTTATCTTTTACGATATTCCAGAAGATCAGCGTCGCGTTTTATTAAATTGATTTTTATACTTATCGACCTGGAACATCTCGACATCTTCCCGCTCATGGCTCCGACAGAGCCGAGTCCTCGGTGAAGCAATGGCCCCGCAAGCCTCACTGCCTCGGAGGTACGCGGCAGTCACCCTCCAGCGCCATTCCCCATCGGATAAAATCAATCTTTCAAAAAATTCGAGTTAGTGAGCACTCGACAACCATTCAATAAATCATCCTCGCAATCCACATCCCCATACGACAACGAACGATTATCCCCGCGAATAATCGAATCGAACAATGTAGAAAATTGTCACGCGATAGTTGCGATTCGAACTTGCCGTTTTTGATATGGCTAATCGAGGCCGTCAGACCGGCAGTGCGGTCAGAGAGTGGCATGACAGGTGTTGCACTCATGCCAGAATGACGCCCGGATTCGTCGCCGATCTGGTCGGCTCGCTCTTCCGTCGGCAGGCCGGAACCGTCACGGTCAAGCCCGTCGGCAACCCTGCCTGGCTATGCAGCAGGCTACGACGTGAGTGCGACATCGATAACGGACGGATGTCGCACCGCATGAATCAGCTTCCAGACTTCACGACTCGACATCCTCGAGACTGAACACCTCGGTCTTGTCGTTATACGAGAACACTTCCCCGTAACGCCCCCAGTCGATCACCGCATCGAGCGTTTCCTCGGCTGCTTCGTCGGACAGGAAATCCTCCAGTTCCTGCTCGAACCGCACGCGCGGCGCCCTATGGCCCGGGCGCTCGTTCAACACCTTCCGAATACGCGCAGCAAGCGGCACGTGCTTCAGCAAATGATCCGCGAACATCAGCTTGCGCTCCTGCGTGCCGAATTCCGCGAACACGCGTGCAGGCGGCGTGAGGAACACGTCCCCTTCCCGCACGTCCGCGAAGCCGAGGTACTGCAGCACTTCGGCGATCGGGAACAGTTCGTCGACTTCCAGATGCAGCGTACGCGCGATTTCCGGCATGTCCGCGCGGCCGTGGTACGGCGCCATCGCGAGCGTTTCGATCAGGCCGGCCATCAGGTTGGTCGACACGCGCGGCAGCCAGCTGCCGAGCTCCAGCCCCTTCTTCGTCGCCTCGTTGGTCTGGCGGGCCGTCATCTTCGCGTAGATGTCGTCGACGAGCTTGCGGAAATCGGTGTCGAGCCGGTTGCGCGGATGCTTGAACGGCACCTTGATCTCGGCGATCACACGGCCCGGGTTCGACGACAGCACGAGGATCCGGTCGCACATGAACACGGCTTCCTCGATATTGTGCGTGACGATCAGCACCGACTTGATCGGCATCCGGCCCTGTGTCCACAGATCGAGCAGGTCGGTACGCAGCGTCTCGGCGGTCAGCACGTCGAGCGCGGAGAACGGTTCGTCCATCAGCAGGATCGTCGGATCGACGACGAGCGCGCGCGCAAAGCCCACGCGCTGGCGCATGCCGCCCGACAGTTCGCGCGGATAAGCGTTCTCGAAGCCGTCGAGACCGATCAGGTCGATCGCGGCCAGCGCCCGCTCGCGCCGCTCGCGTGCGCCGACGCCGAGCGCCTCGAGGCCGGCTTCCACGTTCTGCAGCACGGTGAGCCACGGGAACAGCGCGAAGGTCTGGAACACCATCGCGACGCCTTCGGCCGGCCCGCGCAGCGGCTGGCCGAGATAGGTCACTTCACCGCCGGTCGGCTCGATCAGCCCGGCGATGATGCGCAGCAGCGTCGACTTGCCCGAGCCGGAACGGCCGAGCAGCCCGACGATCTCGCCTTCGCGCAGCGACAGGTTCGCATCGTCGAGCACGAGCAATTCGCCCTGCGACTTGTTGAAGCCGCGGTTCACATGCTCGACGCGCAGGATTTCGTCACCGAGGCGCGGCGGCTGCAGCGGCTGGGACGTCTTGGCGGGGGCGTTGATAACGGTCGAATTTTGCATCGCGCTTACTCTCAATCGAGACGGAGCCGGGATTCCGCATAGGCGTACATCGGACGCCACAGCAGACGGTTGAACAGGGTAACGAACAGGGACATCACGGCGATGCCCAGGATGATCTTCGGAAAATCGCCGGCGGCGGTGGTCTGCGCGATATACGAACCCAGGCCGTGAGCCACGACCTTCGTGTCGCCCCACTGCACGAACTCGGACACGATGCTCGCGTTCCACGCGCCGCCCGATGCGGTGATGGCGCCCGTCACGTAGTACGGGAAGATGCCGGGCAGGATCGCCTGCCGCCACCACTGCCAGCCGCGGATGCGGAAATTCTTCGTCGCTTCCTTGTAGTCGTTCGGATAGGACATCGCACCGGCGATCACGTTGAAGAGGATGTACCACTGCGTGCCGAGCACGATCAGCGGCGACAGCCAGATGTCCGCGTTCAGGTGGAAACGGACGATCACGATCACGAACACCGGGAACAGCAGGTTCGCCGGGAACGCGGCAAGGAACTGCGCGAGCGGCTGGATCTTCTCGGCCAGCGCGGGGCGCAGCCCGATCAGCACGCCGAGCGGCACCCAGACCACCGACGCGATCGCGATCAGCACCAGCACGCGCAGCAGCGTGATGAGACCGAGCACGAGCACGTGCCCGACTTCGCCCATCGTCACGCCGGTCGCGACGAACGTGACGACACGCCACACGACGTACGCCGTCAGCAGGATCACGAACGCGCCCCACACGATGTCGCCGATGCGCGACGCGCCGCGCGACGATGCACCGCGCGCACGCGTGCTCGTCAGCGACGGAAAGCGCAGCGGAATCCGCGCGGCCTGCGACAGCAGCCAGCCGGCCGGCACGAGCAGCTGATGGATCAGGTGCGTGCGGCGCATCATGTCGAGCAGCCAGGATTGCGGCGCATCGCCCGACGCGGTGTTCTCCATCCGGAACTTGTCGGCCCATGCGACCAGCGGGCGGAACAGGAACTGGTCATAGGCGAGGATCACCACCGACATCGCGACGATCACCCAGCCCACCGCGCCGAGATTCTTGTCGGAGATCGCCTGCGCGAGATAGGCGCCGATGCCCGGCAGCGTGATGGTCTGGTTGCCGACGGTGATCGCCTCCGACGCGACGACGAAGAACCAGCCGCCCGACATCGACATCATCATGTTCCAGATCAGCCCCGGCATCGAGAACGGCACCTCGAGCTTCCAGAAGCGTTGCCACGGCGTCAGGTGAAAGCCGCGCGACACTTCGCTCAGGTCGCGCGGCACCGTGCGCAGCGACTGGTAAAAGCTGAACGTCATGTTCCACGCCTGGCTCGTGAAGATCGCGAAGATCGCGGCCAGCTCCGCACCGAGCACGCGACCCGGAAACAGCGCGAGGAAGAACGTGACGGTAAACGAGATGTAGCCGAGCACCGGCACCGACTGCAGGATGTCGAGGATCGGGATCAGTACCATGCCCGCACGCCGGCTTTTCGCGGCGAGCGTGCCGTAGACGAGCGTGAAGAGGAGCGACGCGACCATCGCGGCGAGCATCCGCAGCGTGGTGCGCAACGCGTATTCGGGCAGGTTCGACGGATCGAGCGAGATCTTCTGCGTCTGCAGCACGCCGATCGGCGCCATCGTCTGGTGGAAGCCGACGATCGCCATCGCGAGTATGCCGATGATCAGCGGAAACGCGACCACGTCCCAGCGGTTGGGCAGCACGCGCCACGCGGACGCGTTGGCGGTGCGATTCGGATCGAAGAAACTGATATCCATCGGTAGCGTCTTGTGTTGAATTGAAAATCGATGGGTCCAGCCGCGTGTCGCGCGGCCGGGCGTCGCGCCCCCGGCGCGAATCAGAACAGCCCGTGCAGCAGCCAGTACAGGGCGGCGGACAGCGCGATCGACGCGGGCAGCGTCAGCACCCACGCGAGCACGAGGTTGCGCACCGTATCCCAGCGCAGGCCCGCGCCGCTGGCCGTCATCGTGCCGGCCACGCCCGACGCGAGCACGTGTGTCGTCGACACCGGCAGCCCGTACGCGTCGGCCATCCCGATCGTCAGCATCGCGACGGCCTCGGCCGATGCGCCCTGCCCGTATGTCAGGTGCGACTTGCCGATCTTTTCGCCGACCGTCACGACGATCCGCTTCCACCCGACCATCGTGCCGAGGCCAAGCGCGATCGCGACCGCGACCTTCACCCAGGTCGGGATGAATTTCGTCGCGCGGTCCATCTGCTTCTTGAACGCTTCGAGCGCGCTCGCGTCCTCGACCGAGAACGCCGGCGCCTTCGCCTTCTCCATCAGCCGGATCGCCTCGGATGCGACGTACATGTTGTTGCGCACGTTGTCGACGAGGTTCTGCGGCACGCTCGAGATGCCGCCGGCCTGCGCGACCTGGTCGGCGATGGTGTCGGTGAGCTTGCCCAGTGCGGGAATCGTCGCCGGCGTCAGCTTGTGCGTGCGCACGTAGGCCTCGACATCGGCGCGCGGGTCGGTCGACCGGGCAGCCGGGTCCGCATATTTGACGAGCGTCGTCGACGCGTGGCGCGCCACCGCGACGAACGTGCTCGTCTGATCCGGCGTCACGGCCTTGTTCAGCGCATACGCGGTCGGCATCACGCCGATCAGGATCAGCATGATCAGCCCCATGCCCTTCTGCCCGTCGTTCGAGCCGTGCGCGAACGACACGCCCGTGCAGGTGAGGATCAGCAGCAGGCGGATCCAGAACGGCGGCGGCTTGTTGCCCTTCGGCTCCTGGTACAGCGCCGGCACGCGCACGAGCGCCTTCAGCAACAACAGCACGAGCGCGGACAGCACGAAGCCGATCAGCGGCGAGAACAGCAGCGCCTTGCCGACGCCGAGCGCCTGGTTCCAGTCGACGCCGCTCGTGCCCGACGGGCCGCTGACGATCTGGTTCATCAAACCGACGCCGATGATCGAACCGACGAGCGTGTGCGAACTCGACGACGGCAACCCGAAATACCAGGTCGCGAGGTTCCACGTGACGGCCGCGATCAGCAGCGAGAACACCATCGCGAAGCCCGAGCCGCTGCCCACCTGCAGGATCAGCTCGACCGGCAGCAACTGCAGGATCCCGAACGCGACGGCGCCGCTCGACACGAGCACGCCGAACAGGTTCCAGAGGCCGGACCACACGACGGCGAGGTGCGGGTCGAGCGAGTGCGTATAGATGACGGTCGCGACCGCGTTCGCGGTGTCGTGGAAGCCGTTGACGAATTCGAAGCCGAGCGCGATCAGCAGCGCGACGATCAGCAGCAGGAACGGGAGGACCGAGCTTTCCTTGACGGGACTGAGGTCGGCGCTCAGGTGGATACCGACGTAGACGATGCCGCAGGCAATGATCAGAAAGAACAGCGCGAGGCTGACGATGCGCGTGCGGGTGCTGACCGCACCACTGGTTTCCGTTGCCGCGAGATTCGGCATGAAGGGGCTCCGGATAGGTGACTCGGAGTGGCAGGCTATCGATCGGTCGTGACGCAAATGTGACGTGTCACTTACAGGACATTGACAGGTCATCCGACAGGCATCCCCGATCGCCGCGCAAGCCGCAAACACGGGCGTTCGACCTTGTAACTGGCGGGAATAAATTCGCCGCTGCGCCGGTATGGCACACGAAGGCGCCGGCTTATTCCAGGACGATCCGGCCGTCCGGTTTCGTCACACGAATGCGAGGCTCACATGTCTTCATCGCCCCCCACCAACCCGTCGCGCCGCAAGGCGCTGCAGTGCATGGCCTTCGGCGGCCTCGGCACGCTGTTTACGCTGTCGGGCGGCATCCTGACGCCGTTCGACCTCGCGCTCGCGCAGACCGGCGACGCGCTGCCGGCCAACGCGGGCCGCCCGCTGTTTGTGCAGATCAGCGACACGCACATCGGCTTCAACAAGGACGCGAACCCCGACGTATCGGCCACGCTGAAGCAGACGATCGACCTCGTCAACGGCATGCCGGCGATGCCCGCGCTGGCCATCCATACCGGCGACATCACGCACCTGTCCAAGCCCGAGGAGTTCGACCACGCGTCGCAACTGCTCTCCGCGCTGCGCGTGCCGGAACTGCATACGGTGCCCGGCGAGCACGACGTCACCGACGGTTCGGGCGCCGAATATTTCGGCCGATTCGGCAAGGCGTCGGACAACCGCGGCTATTACAGCTTCGATCACGCCGGCGTGCACTTCATCGGCCTCGTCAACGTGATGCACTTCAAGCCGAACGGGCTCGGCAGCTTCGGCGACGACCAGCTCGCGTGGCTCGCGCAGGATCTCAAGGGCCGCTCGTCGAGCACGCCGATCGTCGTGTTCTCGCACATGCCGATGTGGACCATCTACGAGCCGTGGGGCTGGGGCACCGGCGACGCGCCGCAGACGATGGCGCTGCTGCGCCGCTTCGGTTCGGTCACCGTATTGAACGGGCACATCCACCAGATCGTGTCGAAGGTCGAGGGCAACGTGACGTTCCACACCGCGCGCTCCACCGCGTTCCCGCAACCGACGGCCGGCAACGGCCCGGGCCCCGTGCCGCTCACCGTGCCGCGCGACCGGCTGCCGTCGATGCTCGGCGTGACGACCGTCGAATTCGCGGGCCATCCGGTCGCGTCGTCGCTGCGCGATGCGACGCTGGCCTGACGCACTGAATCCAAGGGAGACCGACATGACCCGTTTCAAGCGATCCAGCCTCATCGCGGCGCTGCTCCTGTGCGCCACCGCCCCGCTCAGCGCGTTCGCGCAGGGCCCCGACGGCACGCTCGTGACGATCCGCAACTTCATGTTTTCGCCGATGTCGACGACGATCAAGGCCGGCACGACGATCACGTGGAAGAACCTCGACGGAGAGCCGCACACGGTCGTCAACGACGCGGGCATCTTTCATTCGAAGGCGCTCGACCAGGACGAGACGTACTCGTTCCGCTTCGACAAGCCGGGCGTCTACAAGGTGTTCTGCGGGATTCACCCGTACATGAAGGAGACCATCACGGTCGAATGACGCGGCGCGTCACGCGCTTGAGGGTCGGAAGCGACTGACGTCGAATCGAACGCGGCCGCCCGTTGCACTGCGGGCGGCCCTGCGCCGTCGATCGCCTAAACTGAATCGAACCGTTCAGACCCGACCCACTATCACACGCAGCGAGGCCAGCCATGACCGCGACCCAGCCGGCACGCATGGATCTCCCCGGGCAAGTGGTGCTCGTGCTCCAGGGCGGCGGCGCACTGGGCGCCTTCCAGCTCGGCGTCTTTCAGGCGATGGACGAAGCCGGCATCCGGCCCGACTGGGTGGTCGGGACGTCGATCGGCGCGATCAACGCGGCGCTGATCGCCGGGAACCCGCCAGCACAGCGTTACGAGAAGCTGTCGGCATTCTGGCGCCGCGTGACCGAACGGACCCGTTTCGACACTGCGCCGCTGCTGCCCGGCTGGAACCGGACGCTGGCCGAGCTGATGATCATCGGCGGCGGCATCGCGGGATTCTTCCAGCCCAATCCGGCCTCGTGGCTCGGGCCGATGGTCCGCCTCGGCGTCGATCGCGCGTCGTATTACCGGATCGCGCCGCTGCGCGACACCCTTGCGTCGCTGATCGATCCCGAGCTGCTGAACGCGGGCCGCCCGCGCCTGACCGTCAGCGCGGTCAATGCGTGCTCGGGCACGATGCGCTATTTCGATTCCCGCGATACGCGACTGGCGCTCGAGCACATCATGAGCTCCGGCGCGCTGCCGCCCGCGTTCCCGGCGATCAGGATCGACGGCGAACCCTACTGGGATGGTGGCGTGTATTCGAACACACCGGTCGAGGTCGTGCTCGACGACAATCCGCGCCGCAGCTCGATCATCTTCTCGGTCCAGATGTGGAACCCGGCCGGCCCCGAGCCCCAGAGCATCTGGCAGGTGTCAGAGCGGCAGAAGGACATCCAGTACGCGAGCCGCACCGACAGCCACATCGCGCGCCAGCAGCAAATTCACCGGCTGCGCCACGTGATCCGCGAGCTGGCCCGGCACGTGCCGGAGGCCGAACGCGCGTCGCCGGCCGTGCGCCGGCTCACCGCGTGGGGATGCGAAACCACGATGCATCTGATCAAGCTCGCGGCGCCGCGACTCGCCGACGACAATCAGTTCAAGGACATCGATTTCACGCCGGCCGGCATCGAGGCCCGCCGGCAGGCCGGCTACGAGGCCGCACAACGGGCCATCGCGGCGCGTCCGTGGGATACGCCGACGGACCCGACGGAAGGCCTGACCGTATTCGACGCCAGCGGGCCGCCGATCACGGAAGATCCGGCGTGATACGCGGCGCCCCTATCGCGCGCCGAGCGCTTCGGCTCGATCACGCGCGACCAGCCTGAAGCCGGGCACGGCCGGCCTCATTCACCTCGACCATCAGCACACCGTTCCGCGCGGCGTGTCGAAATAATCGTCGAGGATCGTGATGTTCATGGGAGCGCGCCCGGCACCGCCGTCATCCTGAACCGGGAGCCTGCATGTCTCTGACCGATCGATTTTCGCCGTGCGCGGATCTCGCACGCACGCTCACTGCCCTGCCGCGCGCATGTCCGGCGCCGTGCCGGCAACGACCGGACACGATTGCGGCAACGCGTGCCCGAACAGCACGGCCAGCCCGCAAGCGGACGTGAACATCCCGAGGCCGTCATGCCCGACGCCCGGCACTTCGACGACCTGCTGCGCGAGATCGTCAGGATGCCGTTTCTTCAGATAGTCGAAATACGCGAGCCCGCGTGCGAGCCGGTACGGGCCTTGCGCCATGGCCGCGCATGAGCGGTCGATGAAGTGGGTGTAAGGGTTCGTGTCGGCCTGGCCGAGCAGGTACACGACATGACGCGCGACATAGCGTGTTTCGAGATCGCGCACGTCCTGCGACGCGACATAAGGCGGTGCCGACTTCAGCCCGTATTTCCATACCGTCGCGCTCGGGCAGGTTCCGCCTGCGATCGCCCGGCCGTCCGGCCGTTCGTCGTCGAAATACAGGTAGCTCGACGGGTTCGCGACCACATAGCGCACTGCGATGCCGGCCCGCGCGAGCGCATCGCCTTCGTGCCCGGCCACCGCGTAACGCTGCAGCAACTGCGCGCCGGCGGAGTGGCCGATCACGACGACCGTCGACAACGCGGGATACAGGCTGCGGTCGGCGAAATGCGCGAGCAATGCGTCGAGCGCGGTGAACGAACTGATCGGGGCTGGCTGGCGGGCCGGTTCGCCGCCCTTCCATCCTTCCTGGGTCCAGGCGAGCGTGGGCGCGGGCAGCGAGAACGCACGCGTATCGGCGCGTGTCAGGAATTGCGGCGCGATGACCATCGTCCCCTGGCCCGCTGCACCGGCCTTCTCGACGACTTCGAGCCCCGATGCGTAATAAGCGTCGGCGTTGCGCAGCGTGCCGTGAATCACGATGAACACACGCGTGACGTCGGGTGCCGCCTTGTCGACGGGATGGTCGGCATAGACGGGCAACATCGCGCTGCCCTGCGGCGTGTCGACGGTCAAGCGCTGGTCGGCGACTGCCTTCACCGGTGCTTCGAGACGTTCGCGCTGGGTGGGCGTGGCGGCTTCGGCCGGATGCGCGCCGCCCAGGACACCGATGGCTGCCGCGACCGAAATCGCGAACGCCAGGGTTCGGGCGGCCGGCAATACGCGTGAGCGCCGGATGCTTGCAAAGGCAACGGAAATGAGTGACATGGCGACGGATCGAGTGGCGGATATGACTTTAACGGCGATGGTCGCAGAATCCGTCGCGCGCTGCGGGGCGGTTACGGGAAGCGCACACCCGCCCTGCACCCTCGAGAGTCATCACGATCCATCCCCGTTATCGCATTTCACTATCAACCCCATTGCCAGCAATGCTTTCAAACATATCGTCAAGTTCCGATATAAGATTCGCCCATCGACGATACTTCATTGCCTGACCGAAACGCCCAACCCATCCATGCCGACCGAACTCGACATCGAAGCCATCCTGAAAGCGCTCTCGAACCCCGTGCGCCGGGAAATCCTCCTCTGGCTGAAAACGCCGGGCGAGCATTTCCCGAACCAGACGCTGCCGTATGAGCACGGCGTCTGCGCGGGCCAGATCGACGCGCGCTGCGGGCTGTCGCAGTCGACCGTCTCCGCGCACCTCGCGACGCTCCAGCGCGCGGGGCTCGTGACGTCGACACGGATCGGCCAGTGGGCGTTCTTTCAGCGCAACGAGGCCGTCATCGACGCATTTCACGACGCCCTGCGCCGCGAACTCTAGTCAACACGGCCGAACCGGCCATGCGGAACGCTGTCGCCCATGACGCGACGGTTTCCCGCCTTTCGTGAAGAGGTTATTTGCCATGCCCACCCTGTTCGATCCCGTCACCCTCGGCGACCTGACCCTGCCGAACCGCATCGTGATGGCGCCGCTCACCCGCTCCCGTGCGGGCGCGACGCGCGTGCCGAACGCGCTGATGGCCCGCTACTACGCCGAGCGCGCGACGGCCGGCCTGATCATTACCGAGGCAACGTCGGTCACGCCGCAGGGCGTCGGCTACGCGGATACCCCCGGCATCTGGTCCGATGAGCAGGTCGAGGGCTGGAAACAGGTGACGCAGGCCGTGCATGCGGCCGGTGGGCGCATCGTGCTGCAACTCTGGCACGTCGGCCGGATCTCCGACCCGGTGTTCCTGAACGGCGACCTGCCGGTCGCGCCGAGCGCGATCGCCGCCGGCGGCCACGTGAGCCTCGTGCGTCCGCAGCGCCCGTACGTGACGCCGCGCGCACTCGAGCTCGACGAAATCCCGGGCATCGTCGCCGCGTACCGCAAGGGTGCGGAAAACGCGAAGGCCGCCGGCTTCGACGGTGTCGAGATCCACGGCGCGAACGGCTACCTGCTCGACCAGTTCCTGCAGGACAGCACCAACCACCGTACCGATGCGTACGGCGGCCCGATCGAGAACCGCGCACGCCTGCTGCTCGAAGTGGTCGATGCAGCAATCGACGTGTGGGGCGCCGGCCGCGTCGGCGTGCACCTTGCCCCGCGCGGCGACGCGCACACGATGGGCGATTCCGATCCGGCGGCAACGTTCGGTTATGTCGCGCGCGAACTCGGCCGTCGCAAGATCGCCTTCATCTTCACGCGTGAGTCGTATTCGGGCGACCACTTGAGCCCGCGCCTGAAGGAGGCATTCGGCGGCCCGCTGATCGCGAACGAGCAGTTCACGCTCGACACCGCGCAGGCTGCGCTCGAGGACGGCAGCGCCGACGCGATCGCATGGGGCAAGCTGTTCATCGCGAACCCCGACCTGCCGCGCCGCCTCGAACTCGGCGCACCGCTCAACAAGCCGGTGCCGGAAACGTTCTACGCGGAAGGCGAAACGGGTTATACCGATTACCCGGCGCTGAGCGACGCGGCCTGACGGCCCGGCAGCGCGTGTTCAGCGGCGCACGTCCGCCCGCATGAACACGCGCTGCGTCTCGTCGAGGCCGAGCGCGACGTGGTGCGCGCGGATCGCGCGCAGCGTGTCGTCGAGCGTGGCGTCGTCGACGATGCTGAAACCCAGGCGCGCGTAGTACGGCGCATTCCACGGCGCGTCGCGAAACGTCGACAGCACGACCTCCGCGATCCGTTCCTGCGCCGCGCGTGCCATCACCTGTTCGATCAGGCGCGCGCCGATCCGCTGTCCGGCATGCGACGGCGCGACATCCAGCTCTTCCAGATACAGCCGCTGCGCATCGAGCAGCCGGTAGAACGCAAACCCGACGCACGTACCCTGCGGATCGACCGCGACATACGCGCGGCCGTCGTCGATGCGCACGCGCACGGCAGCCGCATCGGTCGGCTCGGCGTCGGCGATGTGAGTCATGCCGATTGCGCGGAACCGCTGCGCGGCGGCGACTTCGACGGCGGCCATCGCGGCCGCGTCTTCCCGCGTGGCGGGACGGATCAGGATCGATGCAGTCATCACGGCAATTCAGGCAGACAGTCTGGAACGGCCGTCACTATAATCGAAACCTCATACGTTTCGAACGCCCCACCCACGAGGTTCGTCATGACGCTGTCCGCGCTCGCCGTCTTCGCTGTCACCCTGCTCGTCACCGCCGGCACGCCCGGGCCGAGCGTCGCCGCGCTGGTCGCGCGCGTGCTGACGAACGGCGTGCGCGACGTGCTGCCGTTCCTCGCGGCCATGTGGGTCGGCGAAGCGCTGTGGCTCACGCTCGCGGTCGCGGGGCTGTCCGCGTTCGCGCGCACGTTCGAAACGGGCCTGATCGTGCTGAAGCTGCTCGGCGTCGCGTACCTGCTGTTCCTCGCGTGGAAGATGTGGACCGCGCCGACCGCGACCGACGCCGACGACCTGCCGCGCGGCCAGTCGCCGTGGCGCATGTTCGTCGCGGGGATGCTCGTTACGCTCGGCAACCCTAAGATCATGGTGTTCTATCTCGCGCTGCTGCCGACCATCGTCGACCTCACGCATGTCGGTGTGACCGCGTGGGCCGAACTCGTCGGCACGATGCTCGCGGTGCTGATCCTCGCCGACTGCTTCTGGTCGCTGCTTGCGTCACGCGCACGGGCCTTCCTGACGTCGGCGCGCGCCAAGCGGTTCGCCAATCGCACGAGCGCGACCGCGATGGCCGGTGCGGCGGTGGCGATCGCGACGCGCTGAGCGCATCTCTCCGGCACACGTCGCGCCGCGCCCCCTCGGGAATCGACATGAAGACCTGGCTCCCGGCTGTCCTGCTCTGCCTGTCCGCCACGGTCGCGCACGCGGCCGGCGTCAAGTTCGTCACCATCCCTGCCGACACGGCCGGCCCCGAACTGCGCGCGGTCATCTGGACGCCCTGCGCAATCCCCGCGCAATCGCTCACGATCGGCCCGTTCCTGCTGAAAGGGCAACGCAACTGCCCGACCGTCGGCGACAAGCTGCCGCTCGTCGTGATCTCGCACGGCCACGCCGGCACGTACTTCGGGCATCACGACCTCGCCGAAACGCTCGCCGACGCAGGCTACGTCGTCGCGGCGATCAACCATCCCGGCGACACGCATACGGACATGAGCCGCGCGGCCGACCTGCGGGAGCTGGTCGAGCGGCCGGACGACATCAAGCGCCTGATCGACTACATGCTGGCCGACGGGCCCGACGCCGGGCATATCGACGCTGCCCGGATCGGCTTCTTCGGCTTTTCGCGCGGCGGCTACACGGGCCTCGTGCTGGCTGGCGCCAATCCGGATTTCGTCCACGCGCACGTGGCCTGCCCGGACCCGACCTGGCTGATCTGCAAGCAGATCCGCGACCACGACGTGCCGCGCCAGCCGTTGACGCACGATCCGCGGATCAAGGCCTACGTGATCGCCGATCCGATGAACGAATTCCCGAGCGCCGATACGCTGAAGGACGTGCATGCGCCGATCCAGCTCTGGGGATCCGAAGCCGGAGGCGACGGCGTGGAGCCGGAAACGGTCCCCGCGCTGGCCGACATGCTGCCGAAACGGCCGGAATTCCACGTCGTGCCGAATTCCGCGCATTTCGCGTTTCTCGCGCCGTGCGCCGAACAACTGGCGCAGGTCTCGCCCGAAGTCTGTACCGATGCGAAGGGATTCGATCGCGCGGCCTTTCACGAAACGCTCGACGCAAAGGCGCTCGCGTTCTTCAGCGCCAATCTCCACTAACAGCGAAACGTCTTGCGCCAGACGCCCGGCGCCGGCACATGGTCGTTGCACGCGATCAGCGCGCGTACCAGCGCCCAGTCGTCGTCATCGCAGAAGTCGAGCAGCATCGCGCCATACGGGCCGGGCTGCTCGCGCAGCCGTTCGGCCAGCCGTGCATGAATGCCCCGCACGTTGCCGTCGCCGTGTGCGACCACCGACGGATTCGCGCCCATTCCCGTCCCGCTGCAGAAGTTGATCGCCCAGCGGCCGCTGTCCGGCGACGGCAAATCCGTCAGCAGTGCGTCGATCGCACGCCACTTCCAGCCGATCGACGCGGCAACCGGCACGCGGTATTCGTCCTGGATCACGAATGCGCCGTCGGGGTGGTCGATCGTGAACGTCGCATTGTCGGGCCACGCAGTCAGGTCAATGCCGAGCGGCCGGCTGCTGCGAAAGCGCCGCAGCAGCACGACCCCACCGCGCACGTCGCCGAGCGCGGGCAGCGTGCCGCCGGCATGCCAGCGCAGCCGCGGATGCCGCGCGCGATGCGCGTCGAACGTCGCATCGAAACCGCGCGTGCACGCGTGCGCCGGCCATTCGTCCTTCACCGACATCACGATGCATTCGCGCGGATGCGCGTCGAGAAAACGCGCGCAGGTTGCCAGCACGTCGTCGAACGTCATGCCGAGCGCGATGCCGCCGTGATGGATGTCGAACGCATCGCGCACGTGCCGGCAGCGGATGTCGAGTAGCCGCACGCCATGCGCGAGCTGCGCATCGAGCGGCGCACGCTGGGTGCGCACGAGCCGATCGTCGACGGTATACGCACAGGTGTCATGGCTGCCCGGTAGGGTCAGCGTATGCAGCAGCCGCGCATCGTCGAGCGCCGACATCCAGTCGGCGGGCGGCATGCACGTATCGTGGCTCGAAGGGATCATGAATCGATGAATGACAAGGAAAGAAAGCCGTGGGTCACGGCATCGGATGTCGCGGCGCGCGCCGGCGTGTCGCGCTCCGCGGTATCGCGTGCATTCTCGCCGACGGCGAGCATCGCCCCGCAGACGCGTGAGCGCGTCATGGTCGCCGCGCGCGCGCTCGGCTACCAGGTCAACCTGATCGCCCGCGACATGATCACGCAGCGCAGCAGCATGATCGGCGTCGTGACGGCCGGGTTCGAGAATCCGTTTCGCGCGCGGCTGCTGTCGGACCTGATGGCCGCGCTCGGGCAGCGCGCGCTCACGCCGCTCGTGACCAATGCGGAAGATCCGCGCCAGGTCCGGCAATCGCTCGAACAGTTGCTCAGCTACCGGATCGCGGGCCTCGTGATGACGTCCGCGTCGCCGCCGCTGTCGGTCGCGCAGCAGTATCTCGAACACCGGATCCCGGTCGTGATGATCAACCGCGAGGCGAACCTGCCGGGCGCGGACATCGTCGTCAGCGACAACGCGGCGGGCGCCGTCCACGCAGCGCAGCGGCTCGTGCGGGCCGGCGCGCGCCGGCTCGCGTTCGTCGGGCCGCGCGGCGCGAGCTACAGCGCGCAGTCGCGTGCCACCGCGTTCGAGCAGGCGATCGGGCGCGGCGATGCGTTCGATGCAACGCTCGCGCACGTGCTCGACACGCCGTCCGACACGCATGCAAGCGGTGTCGACGCCGCGCGGCAACTGTTCGCGAACGGCAAGCGGCCCGACGGCGTGTTCTGCTCGTCCGACCTGCTCGCGCTCGGCGTGATCGACGTCGCGCGCAGCGAATTCGGGTTGCGCGTGCCGGACGACGTGCGCGTGATCGGCTTCGACGACATCCCGGCCGCCGAATACGATGCGTACCGGCTCACGACGCTGCGGCAGGACACGCGCGGCCTCGCGCAGGCGGCGGTCGACCTGCTCGCCGACCGGATGCAGGCGTTCGAAGGCCCGTCGCGCACGCGCATCGTGCCGGTCACGCAGGTGGTGCGGGCCAGCTGCGCATAACCAGGGAAAATCGGGCGCGGCGACGCCGCGCGTCACTTCAGCCCGCCCGCGAACCCGCGCAACAGGTAGCGCTGCACATAGCCGGCCACGGCCAGCGTGGGCAGCGACGCCATCAGCCCCGCGCTCATCAGGTCGCCCCAGTCGATGCCGTTCTCCGTCACGTAGCCGGCAATCGCGAGCGGCAGCGTGAAGCGGCTCGGCGTCGACACGAACAGCAGCGCGATCAGGAATTCGTTCCACGCGGCGATGAACACGAAGATCGCGGTCGCGATCAGCCCCGGCGCGCAAAGCGGCAGCACGATCTGCACGAGGCGTCGCGCGAGCCCCGCGCCGTCGATGCACGCGGCTTCCTCGTATTCGATCGGCACGTCGCGCACGAACGCGAGCAGCATCCAGATCGCCATCGGCAACGCGTAGATCTGGTACGCGAGCATCAGGCCGAGCGTCGAGTCGAGCAGGTGCAGCCGCTTCGCGAGCGCGAACAGCGGCACCGCGATCGTGATCGGCGGCATCAGCTTCAACGCGAGCACGAGCACCAGGAACAGCAGGTCGAGCCGCGCCGGAAACCGCAGCCGCACGAGCGCATACGCGGCCGGAAACGCGAGCGCCAGCGCGAGCAGCGTCGTGCCGAAGCCGACCAGCAACGAATTGAACAGCGGCGCGCCGATGCCGTTCGACCAGACCGACGCGAAATGCTCGACGGTCGGCGCGGCCGGCCAGATCCGCAACGGATGATCGAGGCGTTCGAGCGTCGGCATGAACGCCGCGCCCGCCATCCACAGGCACGGCAGCAGCAACAGCGCGAGCGCGGCGATGCGCAGTGCCCACGGCATCGCGCGACCCAAAGCGACGCCCGTTCGTGCGCCCGTGATGCGGGCGGGTTGCGCCGTCATGCGCGCCGCTTGCGAACCGTCTGCCATACGTACCCCGAGACCAGCAGCGCGGACGCCGCGAGCATCAGCACCGACGCGGCGCTCGCCGGGCCGACGTTGAAGAAGCGGAAGCCCGTGTCGTAGATATAGGTCGACAGCGTCTGCGTCGCGTTGCCGGGGCCGCCGCCCGTCAGCGCATAGACCTTGTCGAACAGCTTGAACGTGTCGATCGAGCGCAGCAGCAGCGCGAGGCCGATCTGCGGCGCCGCGAGCGGCAGCGTGATGTCGCGCAGGCACTGCCACTCGCTCGCGCCGTCGGTGCGCGCGGCTTCGTACAGCTCCTGCGGGATCGACTGCAGCCCGGCGAGTACGATCAGGAACGCCATCGGCGTCCACTGCCACACGTCGACGAGCGCGAGCGACCACAGCGCGAGATGCGGATCGGACAGCCAGCGCACGCCTTCGATGCCGAACGCCGCGAGCAGCGCGTTCAGGAAGCCGTCGAAGTTGAGCCAGTTGCGCCAGATCGCCGAGCACACGAGCGTGGACAGCATCATCGGCAGGATCGCGAGCGGCAGCGCGATGCGCCGCCCCGGAAACGCGCGCACGAACAGCAGCGCAAGGCCGAAACCCAGCGCGACTTCGGCGAGCGAAGCGACGATCGTGAAGCGCAGCGTGTTGCCGAAGCCGGCCGTGAACGCATCGTCGCCGAGCACCGCACGATAGTTCGCGAGCCCGGCGAAGGCGCGCCGGCCGGCCGAGTAGTCGACCCGGCAGAACGAATCGATCAGCACCTGCGCGACCGGATACAGCGCGAGCGCGGCGAGCACCAGCAGCGCGGGCCCGAGCAGCGCGACGAACGGCAGGCTGCGGCCGAAAGCTTTCATGCGCCGGGTTCCGGTGAGGGTTCCAGGCGAGCGGTCACTTGCCGGCCGCGGCCGTCGCCTGCGCGATCTTCTGCTGCGCCTGGCGCAGCGCGGCGTCGGGCGTGGCCTGCCCCGTCAGCGCGAGCTGCAACTGGTCGCCGAGAATGCTCTCGACCTGCTGCCAGTCGTTCACGCGCGGCCGCGCACGGCCGGCTTCGAGCGCCTTCAGCTGATCCGGATACCAGCGGTACTGGCGCACCAGCGCCGGATCGTTGAACACGCTGCGGCGGGTCGGCGGAATGCCGATGCCGGCGAGGCGCGTCTGCGTGTCGCGGGCGGTCAGGTACGCGAGGAAATCCTGCGCGAGCTTCGCGTGCGGCGCGTCCTTCGGGATGCCCATCTGCCAGATGCCGAGCATCGGCGCCGGGCCCGCGGTCTGCCCGGGCGGCGGCTGCAGCGCGATCTGGCCGACCACGCGCGACTGCTTCGGATCGTCGAGCGCCGGCACCCACGCCGGCCATACCTCGATCGACTGCGCGGCGGTGCCGCGCTGCAGCGCATCGCGCACTTCCGCCGCGCCGTACACGTCGACGTCCTTCGGCGCGGATGCCTTCAGCGCGAGGAAGGTCTTCAGCGCGGCCTGTGCCTCACGCGAATCGATCGTCACGTTGCCGGAACGGTCGAACACGTCGCCGCCATAGGCCCACAGGATCGGCAGGAAGCCCGTCACGACCGGGTTGCCCTTCGTGCCGCGGAACACGACGCCCGACACGCTCTTGTCCGCGCCGCCGACGGTCTGCGCGATCTTCAGCACGTCGTCCCAGTTGCGCGGCGGCTGCAGCTTGTACTTCGCGAGCAGGTCCTTGCGGTACGCGAACATCTCGACGTTGCCGACGATCGGCAGCGCATACAGCGCACCGGCCGCGTTGCGGCCGAGCGCGACGGCGGACGGCACGAGGTCGGCATCCGCGAGCGACGCGGGCAGCGGCTTCAGCCAGCCGTTGCCGATGAATTCGGGCGCCCACGTGTCGTCCATCATCACGAGGTCGTATGCACCGGTGCCTTCGCGCATCGACAGCTTGAGCTTCTGGTACAGGTTCGCGTTCGGCAGCTTGAGCAGCTCGATCTCGGTACCCGGATGCAGCTTGTTGAAGCCGGCGACGGCGTCGGCCAGCCCCTTGCCGTAGATATCGTCGCGGCCTGCGATGACGAGATCCGCGGCAACGGCGTGCGTGGCGGCGAAGGACAGCGCAAGGGCGGCGGACAGCGCGCGCAGGCGGCTCAGCAAGGTCATGAAGTCTCTCTCGTTCGGCGTGGTGGCGGGACGGCCGGGCGTTGCACACGTGTGCAACGCGGGAGATGTTTCCGGCCGCCTGTAGCGAACGCCATTGTTCACGCCGATCGTTAAGAATTTATGGCACATGGCGATCGCCGGTGCGCGGCGCCTGCCGAGCGCTTGCCACGGCGAATCGGGCGGCAACCCGGCCGCCCGCCACCCGCCTGCTGCTCGCCGCCCGTTGCTCGTCGCCCGTTGCTCGTCGCCGGCCGCCCGCGTTTCGCGCGCCGTGTCCCATGCCCTGCGCTTAAAAGTTCACACGAATGCCCGCCATCACCGCCAGTTGCCGGCTCGAATTGCTGTTCGCGAGCACCGGGATCTGCGCGTAGTTCACCGCGTTGCCGTCCGCGTCGGTGCCGAGCCCCTTCCCGCTCGCGATCTGGCCGATCGCGACCGCATACAGCGCCGTGCGCTTCGACAGGCTGTAGTTCGTGCCGACGTTCACCTGGTGGAACCGCGTCGTGCCGCGCCCGTCGGTATGCGCGGCGTTGAAGATGTACGCAACACCGCCCTGCAGCGCGGGCGTGAATATGTACGTGGCGTTCAGCTCGCCGATATCGAACGTGAACGCCTGCGTGCGCGGCTGCGCGGTGGTCGAGAAATAACGGCTGTCGCCGAGGCGCGTATGCGTATAGGTGAGCGCGATCGTCGCGTCGCCGAACGTGACCGAGCCGCCCGCGCCGAACGCGCGCATCGAGCCCGCATCCTGCAGCAGGCAGTACATCGCCCCTGGGTTGCTGCATGCGAAATCGCCGATATAGCCATTCGCGCCGCCGAGCGCAGCGTCGAGCGGCTGGTGCAGGTCGAGGTAGCCGACCGAGAACGCGACCGGCGCACGCGTGTACGTCGCGGCCACTGCGTAACCGCGCTTCGCGGAGAAATCGCCGGCCTGTCCGCCGAAGCTGAACGTGCCGCCGAACGTGAGGCCGTTGAAATCGGCGCTGGTGAACTTCACCGCATTGTTGAAGTTGAATGCGGCGTTCAGGTTGTCGACGTCGCCGAGATGCGAGCCGTACGGCGTCGCCCAGTTGTTGCTCGACACGTACGCACCGAGCATGTCGGTGTACGTGTCGTACTGGCGGCCGAGGCCGAGCGTGCCGATCCCGTCCTGGCGCAGCCCGACCCACGCCTGCCGGCTGAAGGCCGTGCCGCCCTGCAGCGCCTGCCCGTTCGCCGAAAGAAACTGCTGCTCGAGCGTGAACACCGCATTGAGCCCGCCGCCGAGCGGCTCGGCGCCCTGGAAGCCGAACCGTGACGGCACGAGGTTGCCGCCGCCCATCTGCCACGCATGGCCGCCGCCCGTGCTGCCGTCGGCGCGCGTGAACTGCTGGTTCGTCGAGTAGATGATGCCGGTGTCCACGGTGCCGTACAGCGTCACGCTGCCCGAGGTCTGCGCGTGTGCGTGCATGCAACCCAGCGTCGCCGCAGCCGCGGCCAGTCGTCGTCCGATCTTCATGTCCCGCCCCTCTGTTGTCATCGATTCGCAGTGCAGATCGATGGGGTTATCGATATGGGTGACAGGACTCTATCCAGCGAAAATTCAGGACCTCTATCGCAAATCGGCAAACAGTCGCACGCGTTGCCCGCGACCGTGCCCAGCGGCGCCGTTGCGGCGCGCGTGCGTCATTCGGGGCGCGTCGTCTGCGACGGCAGCTCGCCGAACAGGTCGCGATACTCGCGCGCGAAATAGCCGAGGTGCGTGAACCCCCAGCTCGCGGCGGCCTCGCCGACGCCGAGCTGCTGCACGGGCGTCGTGCGCAGCAGGCGGCGCACCGCATTCAGCCGGATCGTGCGCAGATAGCCGACCGGCGTGACGTCGGCCACGCGTTGAAAACTCGTTTGCAGCGTGCGGCGGCTGCAGCGCAGCGCGCGACACAGTTCAAGCACGGTGACGGGTTCCTCGGGCCGGTCGCGCAGATGCTTCTCGCAACGGCTCACGATGTCGCTGTAGGTGGCGTGCGTGATGTCGCGGCGCTCGACGCCGATGCCCTGCTCGAGCGCATCGAGGAACATGCCGAGCATCGCGTCGCGGAACATCTTGCGGGTGGCCGCGTATTCGAGGTGGCCCGGGTTGCGCTGCGCATCGTCGATCAGCGACGACAGCCGCACGCCGAGCGCGACGCCCTGCTCATCGGACAGTCGTGTCACGTGGCGCAGCTTGCGCGCGCCGGATGCGCCGAATTCGGCTTCGCAGAGCTCGTCGACCATGTCGGACGCCGCGCTGATCCCGACGAGCCCCATCCCTTCCGGCGTGTGGAATTCGAAATCCTCGCCGGCGCGCAGCGCGAGCAGCGCATAGCCGTCGACGGGCTGGCCCTGAAACGTGCCCGCGAGCGGCACGGACAGCGGCACCGCGAGCGACGTGCGCCCGGCCGGCGCGAGCCCGGTCTGCGCGACTCGCCGGTTGGTCGTTTCGCGGAAGAAGTGGAAATCGTCGTACAGCACCTGCGTGACGGTGCCCTTGAAGCGGCCCGGCGTCATCTGGCGGTAGACCTGATGCCAGCCCGCGATCGCGAGCCCGTGATCGTGCACGTCTTCGTGTGAGCGTGACTGGAACAGCATCGGCATCTCCGGTAAAACCCCTAAACGCGGCCGCCGGTTCCCCGGCGCGCAACGCCACAGCTTACCCGTGCAAAATCCTGCGTAGTGCGGTTTCGAACGCGAGGCAGGCCGCCGACAGCGCGGCGGCCTGCTCGCCCGTCAGGCGGACGTAGCGGCGGAACGACGGCATCCGGTTCACGACCTCGCTGCCGCCGAACGGCACGATCGCGAGCGTCCAGCGCCCGTCGCGCGCGTCGATCGTACAGTCGGTCAGGTGCAGCGGCCGCAGCGCGTCAGCCAGCGACGGCTCGTCGACCAGCGACGGCTCGTCGACCAGCGCAGCCAGCGTGTCGGCGAATCCGGGGTCGCATCCTGGCACGATCACCGCGTCGATACCCGTGCAGCGCAGCCAGCCGGTCTGGCGCACGCGCGCGCTGCCTTGCACGGCCGGGCCGGTTGCGGTTACCGCCACCTTCACGCTGACCGTGTGCATCAGGAACTGGCGGTCGACGCGCTCGTCGACGCTCACGCGCACGCCGTTCGGCAGCCTCGCCGTCGGACTGCCGACGTGATCGGCATCGCGCTCGGCGCGCAGGTCGGCCAGCACGCGCGCGGCGATCGCGCCGGGCCGATGGCCGGGCGGCGGCGCATCGGACGCCGCGCGCCAGCGTGCGAGCGCGAGCTTCACGATGCGACGTGCTCGTTGCGCAGCACTTCCTCGACCGGCACCGGCTTGAACGGATGCCGGCGCTGCACGACGAGCGTCCAGAACAGCGCGTACAGCGCGGTGAGCCCGAGCATCGCGCCGAACGGCACGTAGATGTCGCGCGCGTTCATGCCCGGCGGCGTGATGTACCAGATCGCCAGGATGATGCCGACGCTCGACACGATCTGCGGCAGCGGGAACAGCGGCGAACGGTACGGGCGCGGCAGGTCCGGGCGGCGAATCCGCAACATCACGACCGACGCGGTGACAAGCAGGTACGCGGTGCCCCACGCGCAGGTCGCGGCGAGCACGAGGTGCAGGATGCTGTCGAGATTGCCGTTGATCAGCCACGCATGAAAGATCGGCACGATCGCCGCGGCGACGATACCGACCACCGGCGTCTTGAAGCGCGGATGCAGGTACGCGAAGCAGCGCGGCAGCGCGCCGTCGATCGCCATCCCGTACAGGATGCGCGGCAACCCGGCCATCAGCGTGTTGATCGTTGCGGCGCCGGCGCACAGGAACGCGATGCCGAACCACACGCGGCCGAACGGCCCGAGCACCTGCAGCGCGAACGCGGGAATCGCACCCGGCGTGTCGAGCAGGTGCGTGAGGCCGTCGGCGCTCACCGGCACGTTCGCGACCTGGCGGCGGATCGCCGCGCCGTACAGGAACATGCAGATCGCGACGCCGACGAGGCCCAGCGCCATCGCGCGCGGAATCGTCTTGCCCGGCGCCTTCATTTCCGGCGCGAGCGGCGTGACGAACTCGCAGCCGACGAACATGAACATCGCCATCCCGACCAGCGACAGCACGGCCGGCACCGACGTGCCGACTTCCGAGCCGCCGAACCAGCCGTCGAGATGCACGGCGGGCGCGGCCGCGAGCCCGAGGATCCCGAAGATCATCAGCGACAGCCACATGCCGGCCGTCAGCACGATCTCGAGCTTGCTGAACACCTTGATGCCGATGATGTTGGTGATCGCGAACGTGACGACGAGGCCGACGCCGACGAGCCACGAGCTGTTGTGCTTCTCGAACGCGGCATTCAGCGATTCGAAATTGACGAGCGCCATGATGCCGCTCAGGATCGTTTCCGCCGTGCCGGCGAACACGTGCACGAGGAAATACGCGGAGATCGTGCCGGTGATCGCCCAGAAGCGGCCGAGCCCGCACGACAGGTAATCGTAAACCGAGCCGGCCGTCGGCAGCATCGCGGCGGCTTCCGAGAAGGTGGTCGCCTGCGCCTGCATCATCACGAACGCGATGATCATCGCGACCGCGAACGCCCAGCCGCCCATCCCGAAGCCCGACGTCGCGGTGAGAATCACCGGGCTTGCCATGATGAGGCCGACGGCGCTCGCCAGCGCGGTCGGAAAGCCGACCGCCCCCGCCTTCAGCGCCGTGCCGCCTCCCGCTTCAGCCGGCGTGCCGGCGGGCGTGTCGCCCGCTGCGCCGGTAACTCCAGACCATCCCGACATCCCTGTCTCCTTCCTGTGTCGACCCGGACTGCCGCTTCGTCGGCGACCCGGGTTCCATGGCTATGCGGTCGGCCCGGGCGGCGCTTCAGCGCTTCGATTCCCGGGCCCCTTGTCGATCACACCTTGATCCGATGTCGAGAAAATACGCAGGCAAAATAATCCGGTCATAGCGCAAATCGGCAAACCGGCGGCGGCTACGCTGCCGGCCGCCGCCGTGCCATCACGCGAACGGCACGGCCTCGAAGCCCGCCGCGAGCGCGTCGACGATCCGGTCGAGCTGCTCGCGCTGGATCACGAGCGGCGGCGACAGGATGATCTTCGTGCCGACCGGGCGCACCAGCACGCCGTTCTCGCGCGCGACTTCCGCGACCGCGTTCGCATAGCCCGAGAGCGGGTCGATCGGCTCGCGCGTGTCCTTGTTCGCGACCAGGTCGAGCGCGAGCATCAGCCCCTTGCCGCGCACTTCGCCGACCGCCGCGAAGCGTTCCGCGAACGGCTTCAACGCCTCGAGCAGATACGCGCCCTGCTTCGCCGCGTTTGCAGGCAAGTCTTCCTTCACGACGATGTCGAGGCTCGCGATCGCCGCCGCGCACGCGACCGGATGGCCCGCATACGTGTAGCCGTGCATGATCGCGCCGCCGAAATCGGCGTTCGCGGCGAACGCGTCCTCGATCCGTGCGTTCACGACCGTCGCGCCGAGCGGCACGTAGCCCGACGAGATCCCCTTCGCGAGACACATGATGTCCGGGCGCACGCCCCAGCCGCGGCTGCCGAACATACTGCCGCTGCGGCCGAAGCCCGTCACGACTTCGTCGGCGATCAGCAGGACGCCGTAACGGTCGCACACCTCGCGCACCAGCGGCCAGTAGTTGGCCGGCGGCACGATCACGCCGCCCGCGCCCTGGATCGGCTCCGCGATGAACGCGGCCACCGTGTCGGGGCTCTGGAACTGGATCTCGCGTTCCAGCATCTCCGCGCAGATCCGGCCGAGTGCTTCGGGATCCTGCGTGAACGGGTTGCGGTACAGCCACGGCGTCTCGACGTGGAAGCAGCCCGGCAGGTTCGGCTCGTAGTTGCGGCGGAACACCGTGTTGCCGTTCACCGACGCACCGCCGAAGTGCGTGCCGTGATAACCCTGCTTCAGCGAGATGAACTTCGTGCGGTCGGCCTGGCCGCGCACCTTCCAGTACTGGCGCGCGATCTTCAGCGCGGTCTCGATCGAGTCGGAGCCGCCCGAGCTGTACAGCACGCGGCGCATGCCCTCCGGTTCGAGCATGTCGATCACCTTCTTCGACAGCTCCTCCGCGCGCGGATGCGAAATGCCGTCGAACAGCTGGAAGTATTCGAGCTCGTCGAGCTGGCGCACGATCGCGTCCTTCACTTCCTGGCGGTTGTGGCCGACGTTCACGTTCCACAGGCCCGCGACGCCGTCGACGAGCTTGCGGCCCTGTTCGTCGAACACGTAGCAGCCGTCGCCGCGCACGATGCGGATCGGCTTGCGCTGCTTCATCTCGTTCGGGTGCAGCATCGGGTGCCAGAATTTCGCTTCGTTGTAGCTCATTGCAGTCTCCACTGTCGGATCGGTTGAGGTTGAGGCCGCGCGTCAGTGCGCGATGCAGACGGATTTGGTTTCGGTGAAGCCTTCGATCGCGTACTGGCCGAATTCGCGGCCGATGCCCGATTGCTTGTAGCCGCCGAACGGCATCGACGGGTCGAGCGGGATATGGCAATTCACCCACACGGTGCCGGCCTCGATCTGCGGCACGAGGTTCATCACGCGCGTCAGGTCGTTGCTCCAGAGGCTCGCGGCGAGGCCGTACGGCGACGCATTCGCGAGGCGCACCGCATCGGCCGCGTCGTCGAACGGCACGACGACGATCACCGGGCCGAACACTTCATCGCGCACGATCGCGCTGTCCGGATGCGGATCGGCGATCACAGCGGGCTTCACGTAGTAGCCGGGCAGGTCGTCGGCCGGCGTGCCGCCCGCGAGGAACGTGAGGCCCGCGCGGCGCGCGCCTTCGATGTGCTGGACGACCTTGTCGCGATGGTGCGCGGAGACTAGCGGGTTGATCTGCGCGGTCGTGTCGAGGCCCGCGCCGAGCTTCATCGACTGCGCGACGCCCGCGAGGCCATCCGCGAGCTGCCTGAACTTGCTGCGATGCACATAGATGCGCGATGCGGCCGCGCACACTTGCCCCTGGTTGAAGAACGCGCCGGCGGCGACGCCGTCGAGCGCCTGCGCGACGTCGATGTCGTCGAGCATCACGATCGGGTTCTTGCCGCCGAGCTCGAGCGAGAAGCGCGTCATGTTCTGCACGGCTGCCGCGCCGACCAGCTTGCCGGTCGCGGTCGAGCCCGTGAACGAGATCTTCGCGATCGACGGGTGGCTCGCGAGCGCGGCGCCGCACACGCGGCCGCCGGTGACGACGTTGAACACGCCGGGCGGCACGCCGGCCTCGCGCGCGAGCTCGGCCAGGCGCAGCGCGGTGAGCGGCGTTTCCGGCGACGGCTTCAGCACGATCGTGCAGCCGGCCGCAAGCGCGGGAATCAGCTTCCACACCGCGATCATCAGCGGGAAATTCCACGGCACGATCGCCGCGACCACGCCGACCGGCTCCTTGCGCGTATAGGCCGTATAGCGCGCGCCGGGCGGGAACGGGATCGACACGTCGAGCGTCTGGCCGGTGATCTTGGTCGCCCAGCCGGCCATGTAGCGCACGTATTCGACGCTCGCGCCGACCTCGATCGCGCGCGACACGTGGATCGACTTGCCCTGGTTCAGCGTTTCGAGCTGCGCGAGCGTTTCGGCGTCGGCTTCGATCAGGTCGGCGAGTTTCAGCAGGATGCGTTCGCGGTCGGCCGGGCGCAGGCCGCTCCACACACGGGTGTCGAATGCGCGCTTCGCGCTGGCGACCGCGCGGTCGACGTCGTGTGCGTCGGCGTCCGCGACCGTCGCAAGCCGCTCGCCCGTCGCGGGGTCGACCACGTCGAGCCGCGCGGCCGCGTGGGCGGGCTGCATTTCACCGTCGATGAAGAGGCCGAAGTCGCGCGCAACGAAGGTGCGCACGGTGTCGCTGACGGCGACGAAATTCGTGGTGCTCATGGGCGTCTCGAGGATTGTCGTGGCTGGACCGCGTGCGCACGGGCACGCGGGCGTCGTTCCACTGTATCGACGAGGGTTCGCGCCCGGTGAGCGCAAATTGGCAGCGCGTGGGCGCTGGGGAGGGGTGGGTTCGAACCGCGCCGTGGCGGGTCGAGGGTCGAGTGTCGAGCCCGGAAGCCGGCTCGGTATCGCGTGGGCAGACCGACCGGCCTACTCGACCGCAGCGGGCCTGCCCGCGCCCGTACCGGGCCAATGCCCGGTCATTTCCATGCTAGTTTCTGAAGCCGTGCCCCATCGACGCAAGGAAGTCGTACGCCTGGTAATCCAGCCAGTAGATGCCAAGCGCCAGCGGAATCAGGAAGTACAGCGAATCGTATATCCCGCTTCTCACGGTCCTGACGATGAAAATCGGCAGTGCAACGCTCAAGGCGGCAACCACAAGCGCAACTGCAATGATCGTGACGTCCATGTTCCCGGCCCCTGGTTGTTATTGAAACGACGATCGCGCATGGTACTGCACGACGGCGGGAACCCGCGAGCGGAACGATTGCGGCGGCGGCGAGCCAACCGGTTCGACCGATCAGGCCTGCGAGGTGGGTGGTTGGCAGAGGCGTCTTGCCGGTCAGCCGCTGACATCCAGGCAGCCCGTGGGGCCAACCAGTTCGTGTTCCTTGGCATTGGCCGACGTGAACAGGCAAAAATTCGTGCCGATTTCACTGCCGAACTCCATCAGGAAGTCCAGTCGGCCGTCGCGATCGAGGTCGCCGGCCCAGATCAGCGTCACGCGAAACGGCGGCGTGTCGCCGCCGAAATCATGCAGGACCGACCGCCTGCCTCCGCCTTCGGCAATCACTGCACCGGATGCGGTGTAGCGCAATGCGTACCGGCGGCCGTGAAACGCGAAACGCAGCGGCTCGGGGCCGGGCTCGATCACCTTTCCGCCGTTCGGGAACGCCAGGCTCGCCGCGTCGACCGGGCCCCGCCTGAGCGATTTGCAACGCAACAGCGCGACGGCATGTTTCACGTCGGGCGTGACGTCGACCACTGCGCCATCCGGTTGCACCGGTTCGAGCCGGATGCGTGCCGGCGCAAGCTTCCAGCGATTGCCGCTGGGCGCCAGTGCGAGCCATCCGTCGCCGAGATCGGCACCGGCCTCGCCGACGTCGTCGGCCAGCATCCGCGTCGGTTGCAGCACGCGGCACGAATCGGGTTCATCCTCTTGCGCGAAGGCCGTCGAGGCCGTCGAAACACCCAGCAAGACAAACAGCACGGCCAGCAGCGCGTTGGTATTCATGAATCGACGATCTCGAAGGTTCGAATTCCAGACCGCAATTATGCGATGAATTACAGAAACAACGCCCCCACCAGTTCCGTGCGGTTCGACACGCCGAGCTTGCGATACATGCGCATCAGGTGCGTCTTGACGGTCGGCTGGCCCAGCGCGAGATCGCGGGCGATCTCCTTGTTCGAGCGGCCGTCCCGCACGAGGCGCGCGATCTGCTCCTCGCGGTAGGTCAACCGCTCCTCGCAGCAGATCCGGTGAATTCCACGCCGCGCCCGCAGCAGCGGGCTCAGCGCGGCTTCGGCCACGGGCTGCAGCCGCGCGAGCGCATCGATCTCGCCGGGCGCGAACCGCCCGGCCGTGCTGTTGCCGGCCACGCCGCCACGCGTGTCGCCCGACCCGAAGCGCAGCAGCGAGAACGCGCCGACCGTGCGGCCCGCGTCGCGCAGCCAGATCTCGACGACGTCGGCCACGTCGTGCCGCCGCAGGAAGCGGGTCCAGTACGCGGACGCGTCGCGCCTTTCATCAGGCAATTGGGAAGCAAGCGTGACGACCGCACGCTCGCCGGCCGCACAGCGCGACGGATGCAGCGGATCGAGCATCCGGTAGCGCGCGACATAGGTGCGATGCATCGATTCCGGCATCCCGAACAGCTCGAAATCGGCCGGTTCGCCGCTCTGGTCGAGCCGGTAGAACACGGTCGCGGACGGGCTCGCGAACGCGTCGAACGCGTCCACGCACGCGCGCAGCGCGCGTGGCCAGTCGGCGGCGGCCGGGTCGGCGGGAGCGGATGAGGTCGGCATGGTGGAATCGGCTGGCGGGCGAACTTATTGAAGATCGAAGTTCGGGCCAGCCTACCGACGCCGAAAAGCGCCGGTGAGCACAAATCGGCAAATCGTCCCGGCCCGGCCGCCATCGCGGGTTAGGCCGGGGCGATGCGGGCGCGCGACGGTACGCGCGCCGCTTTCAGCGTGCGTTCGCGGCGAACGTGTCGCAGGCGCTCAGTTCGCCCGATTGCATCCCGCGTCGCAGCCAGTACACGCGCTGGTCGCTGGTGCCGTGCGTGAAGCTCTCCGGCACGACATAGCCCTGCCCTTGCTGCTGCAGCCGGTCGTCGCCGATCGCGGCGGCCGCCTTCAGCCCCTGCTCGAAATCGCCGGGTTCCATCAGCCGCTGGTTCGCGCGCTGCGCGTTGTTCGCCCACACGCCGGCGAAGCAGTCGGCCTGCAGCTCCATCCGCACCGACAGCGCGTTCGAGTGCGCCTGGCTCGCCCGCCGGCGCGCGGCGTCGACCTTGTCGGAAATGCCGAGCAGGTTCTGCACGTGGTGGCCGACTTCGTGCGCGATCACGTAAGCCTGCGCGAAATCGCCGCCCGCGCCGAAACGCTTGCGCAGTTCGTCGTAGAAACCGAGATCGATGTACACCTTGCGGTCGCCCGGGCAGTAGAACGGCCCCATCGCGGTCTGGCCCGTGCCGCATGCGGTCGGCGTCGAGTTCGTGAACATCACGAGCGTCGGCGGCTGATACTGCGCGTGCAACTGGGTATCGAACACGCCCGTCCACGTGCGCTCGATATTGCCGAGCACCTTGCGCGTGAACACGACGTTCGGTTCGTTCGCCGCCGCGCCCTGCCGCTGCGCGGGCGCGGGCTGCGCCTGCTGCTGGCGGCCCTGCAGCGCCGACGCGCCTTCGAGTATCACGCGCGGGTCGATCCCGAAGAAATACGACGCGGCGAACGCAACCACGATCGTGCCGATGCCGATCGTCGCGCCACGCCCGCCGCCGAACCCGCCGGCGCCGCGGCGATCCTCGACGTTCGTGCTTTCCCTTTCGTCGTCCAGCCTCATAGCCGGCCCTCCCTGTTCTTGTCGATGGTCCGGCACGCGAGCGCGCAACCGGGCGATAGGTTGTCGTGACACGATCCCCGGCCGCTGCAACGCCCGCGCACGGGGTGTGCGCTCCTGCCGGGATCGCCGGCCTGCCGCTCCGCTCGCACGACGGAATCGGCCGGCCGATGCGCCGCGCGTCGATGCGCGGCCCGCCCGCGCTATTCTGCCGGGCTTTCGTGACTTATCGCAAAAATGTGGAGGATAGAGCGATTCGGCGCCGGACATCGTCAGCCTTTGCAAAATGGCCCGCTACCGCGCCGGTCGCCCGAATGCCGCCCGCGTTCATCCTTTCGGCTGATACCGGCGCTCGCCGGCGCCGCCTAAAGTGACCGGAAACGACACCTTTCCGGAGCACGACATGACCCACCCGCCACC
>NZ_JAAGPC010000030.1:0-238 GCF_017104595.1 Burkholderia sp. Tr-20390
GAAAAAAAAAAACACACCATCTCTACACGCCGCGTCCCTTTGTACCACGATAATTTACAATTCGTATCCACTTCTTTGCACCCACGCACCTACTTACCATCGACGTCCTGTACGTGTCTCTTCTACTCCTTGCCTGGTGTTTCACTAGCCTTTCTTCTCCCGCACAGTCTGCTACACTCACTCGCAAACCACATTCATATTGCACCTCTCTTATCGCTGTCCGCATCACCTACGTATT
>NZ_JAAGPC010000304.1:0-6326 GCF_017104595.1 Burkholderia sp. Tr-20390
CGCAGCACCGCGAACGGCGTGTCGCCCGATGCGGCCGCGAATGCGCGCAGTTGCGCACCGACGCGCGCGTCGAGTGAAAACACATGGCGTGCGCCGCGCGCGCTGCGGCGTGCGGGTCGTGCCGTCGCGCCCGGCAGCGCCAGCACGCCGCGTTGCGGATCGAGCCGTTCGCGCCAGAACGCGAGCTGGCGATCGCGCTCGCCGGCGTCGAGCCAGCGGCGCTGCCACAGCGCGTAATCGGCGTACTGGATCGGCAGCGGCGCGAGCGGCACCGGCTCGCCTGACGCATAGGCGCGGTAGAACGACGCAAGCTCGAACAGCATCACACCCGACGACCAGCCGTCCGACACGATGTGATGCACGGTCAGCGCGAGCCAGTGATGCGTCGCATCGAAGCGCACCAGATGCGCGCGGACGAGCGGCGCCACGCCGAGATCGAACGGCTCGGCTTCGTCGGCCGTCGCGACGGTTTCCGCGCGCGCCATGCGCTGCGCGTCCGGCAGCGCTTCGAGATCGGTTTCACGCCACGGGCAGCGCAACGGTGCGTGGATCGTTTGCGCGACGCCGTCCTGCGCTTCGTCGAAGGTCGTGCGCAGCGCCTCGTGGCGCGCGATCAGCGCATCGCACGCAAGACGCAGCGCATGCGCGTCGAGCGGGCCCGTCAGTGCCAGGCGCTCGGTGATGTGATATGCATCGGGCGCATCGATCAGCCGCGCGTGCAGCCACAGCCGCGTCTGCGCGAACGACGCCGGCACGCGGTCGCTGCGTGGGGTGCGCGGCGGGATCGGCAGCACGCGGAAGTCGATGCCGGCCGCGCCGAGCTTGTCGATGAAGACCGCGCGCTGCGCGTCCGGCAGTTGCGCGAAACGCGTCGCGAGCGCGAGCCAGTCGGGTTGAGCCTTCGTCATCCGTCGTCCTTATTGGGTTTCCAGTTCGCCGAGCAGCGCATCGATCGCGCTCGCCGCATCGGTCGCGCCGCGGGCCGCGCAGGCCGCGTCGATCGCCTCCGCGCAGCGCGCCAGCGTGCGTGTGTCGAACAGCGTGCGCAGCGGCAACGCGAGCCCCCAGTGCAGGTTCGCCTGCGCGTGGGCCTGCGTCGCGAGCAGCGAATGGCCGCCGAGCAGGAAGAAATCGCCGTCGCGGCCGATCGCGTCCACGTGCAGCACGCGTTGCCAGATCCCGGCGAGCGCGCGTTCGGTGTCGGTCGCCAGCTCGACTTCCGCCACTGCTTCGCGCACCGGCGCGGGCAGCGCATGACGGTCGCACTTGCCGTTCGGCGTCACGGGCAACGCATCGAGTTCGATCAGTTGCGACGGCACCATGTAGGCCGGCAACTGCGCGCGCAGCGTGTCGAGCAGCGCCGCCCGGTCGAGCGGGCCCGCGTCGCCGCGTGCGACATAGCCGATCAGTTGCTCGTCGCGCACGATCACGACCGCGTCGTTCACGCCGGGCGCCGCGCGCAGCAGCGCCTCGATTTCGCCCGGCTCGATCCGCTGGCCGCGCAGCTTCACCTGCGTGTCGACGCGGCCGAGATAGTCGAGCGCGCCGTCGGCACGCCGGCGTGCGAGGTCGCCCGTGCGGTACATGCGCGCGCCCGGCACGAACGGATCGGGCACGAAGCGCTCGGCGGTCAGCGCCGGACGGCCGAGATAGCCGCGCGCGAGGCCCGCACCCGCGAGATACAGTTCGCCGGTCGCGCCGGCCGGCACCGGCTGCCAAGCCGCATCGAGCACGTGCAGTTGCAGGTTCGCGATCGGATGGCCGATCGGCACCGCGGCCGCATGCGCGTCGTCGGGGCCGCAGGTCCAGTGCGACACGTCGATGGCCGCTTCGGTCGGCCCGTACAGGTTCACGAGCGTCGCGTCCGGCAGCAGCCGCGCGATCTTCGCGACGAGTTCGGGCGCGAGCGCCTCGCCGCTCGCGACGATCAGGCGCACGCTGTCGCATTGCGCGGCGGCCGAGAAATCGTCGAGATACGCAGCGAACGCGGCAAGCATCGACGGCACGAAGTGCAGCACCGTCACGCCGTGCGCATGGATCGCGGCCGCGAGACGCGCCGGATCGCGATGGTCGCCGGGCGCGGCGATCGCGAGCTTCGCGCCGATCGCCAGCGGCCATACGAATTCCCACACCGACACGTCGAAGCCGAACGGCGTCTTGTGCAGCACGACGTCGTCGCGCGTGAGCCCGTAAGCGTGCTGCATCCACGCGATCCGGTTCGCGAGCGCGCCGTGCGTGTTGCCCGCGCCCTTCGGCTTGCCGGTCGAACCGGACGTGTAGATCAGGTACGCGAGCTGGGCGTCGTCGATCGCGGCGGTCGCGCCGGCGGCGTCGCTTGCGGCTTCGTCGGCGAGCAGGTCCGCCACCGTCAGCAGCTGCGTCGTGACGCCCTCGCCGAGCGCGGCCTCGACCTGCTCGCGCAGATGGGCCTGCGTGATCGCGACGGCCGGCCGCGCGTCGCGCAGCATGTAGGCAATGCGCTCGGCCGGATAGTCGGGATCGATCGGCAGGTACGCCGCGCCGGCCTTCAGCACGCCGACCAGCGCCATCACCATGTCGAACGAGCGCTCGACGCACAGCGCGACCGGCGTGTCGGGCTGCACGCCGCGCCGGCGCAGCGCAGCCGCGATGCGTGACGTGCCGACATCGAGTTCGCGATAGGTCGCGCGATGCACGCCGCCGTGAACGTCCGCGTATTCGAGCGCGATCGCGTCGGGCGTCGCCCGTGCCGCCTCGGCGAATTGCAGGTGCAGCGGCTGTTGCTGCGCAGCCGGCCATGCTTGCGCGGTGTCTTGCGCCCGCGCCAGTGCGTCACGGGTGGCTTCGTCGGCGATCGACAGCGTGCCGAGCAGCGCCTCCGGCGTGCGGGCCAGTGCATCGAGTGCGCACGCGAACGCGCGGTGCCAGGTCTCAACCTGCCGCGCGTCGATGCGCGCGGTGTCGTAGCCGTAGTCGATCGTCAGCTCGGCACCGCTCTCGATCACGAGCGTCAGCGCGAAATCGGTCGCTTCGATGCTGCGCACGCCGCTCAACGCGAGTGCGCGCGGATCGGCGTCGCGCGCCGTCTCGTCGACCGGGTAGTTCTCGAACACGACCAGCGTGTCGAACAGTGCGCCGCCCGCGCCGCGCGCCCAGCGCTGGATGTCGGCGAGCGGCGTGTGCGCGTGCTCGGCGGCGGCCGCGTTCTCGCGTTGCAGCGTTTGCAGCCAGTCGGCCGCGCGTTGCTGCGGCGCGGGCGCCGTGATCACCGGCAGCGTGTTGATGAAGAGACCGAGCACCGAATCGACGTCCGCGAGTGCATCGGGGCGGCCCGCGACGGTCGCGCCGAACGCGACGGCCGGCTGGTGCGTCATCCGCTGCAGCGCGAGCGCCCACGCGCCCTGCACCAGCGTGTTGACCGTCAGCTTCAGTGCGCGCGCCGTCTGCGCGACACGCGTCAGCGTGTCGGCATCGAGCGTCGTGCGCCACGTGACCATGTCGGCGTCCGCGCGGTCGGCCGTGCGTTCCGCGATCAGCGTCGGTGCGTCGAGTCGTGCGAGGCGTTCGGTCCAGAAGCGCTCGTCGGCGTCGCGGTCGCGCGTGCCGAGCCACGCGATGAAGTCGCGATAGCGCAGCGCCGGGCGGCTCGCGAACGGCGACACGGCGTCCGGGTCGCGATAGTCGCGCAGCACGTCGGCGAGCAGGCGCGCGGTGCTCCAGCCGTCGAGCAGCACGTGATGACGCGTCCACACGACGCGCCAGGCGTCGTCGCTCACGCGGATCAGCGTAAGCCGCATCAGCGGCGGCTCGCGCCAGTCGAAGCCGCGTGCGCGATCGGCGGCGAGCCATGCGTCGAAATCGGTATCGAACGTGTCGCCGCGGGTGCGCCAGTCGAGCTGTTCGACCGGCATTTGCGCGTGGCGATGCACGCACTGCAGCGGCGCGGCTTCGTCCGGCATCACGCTCGTGCGCAGGATGTCGTGGCGCGCGATCGACGCTTCGAATGCGGCCGTGAACCGGTCGGCGTCCAGTGCTGCCGCGGTCGCGACGAGCTGGTTCACGTAGCTGGCGTGACCGGGGGCGAACAGCGCATGGAACAGGATGCCCTGCTGCATCGGCGACAACGGGTAGACGTCGTCGATCGTGCGCCAGTCGAGCGGCGTGCGTTCGATCGCGGCCTGCGTGAGCCCGGCGGCCTGCGCGAGCGGGAAATCGCCCGGCGTCGCGCCACCGCCGCGATGCGCGACGCGCGATGCGCACGCGTCGACGAGCTCGCGCAGCGCCGCCGCGAAACGTTCGGCGAATGCGTCGATCGTCGCACGCTCGAATTGCGGTGCGCCGTAGACCCAGTGCACTTTCAGCGTGCGTGCGCCGTCGCGATCCGTGTCGAGGTACGCGTGGATCGCGAGCGTATTGCCGAGCGGCCCCTGCGGATCGCGCTCGACGCCGCTGCCGCCGAAGCGCGGCACGAGCGTGGCGTCGCGCGGCGCGTCGAACTGGCCGAGATAGTTGAAGGTGACACGCGGACGCGGCACGGCGCCCAGCGCCGCACGCGTCGCCGCATCGCCGTAGTGCGCGAGCACACCGAAGCCGAGCCCCTTGTGCGGCACGGCGCGCAGCGTGTCCTTGACCGCGCACAGCGTGTCACTTGCCGTGGCCGCGACCGGCAGCGTCACCGGGTAATGGCTCGTCAGCCAGCCGATCGTGCGGCTGGCATCCACGTCGTCGAACAGCGCCTCGCGGCCGTGCCCTTCCAGTTCGACACGGCACGATGCGGCACCGCTCACGCCGGCCAGCGCCCGTGCGAGCGCCGCGCCCAGCAGTTCGATCGTCTGCGTGCGATAGGCCGCGTGCGCGTCGGTCAGCGCCGCACGGGTCAAGGCCGCGTCGATCGTCTGCACGACGACGGCCGCATCGGCGTTCGTCGCCGCTGCGTCGGGATGATCGGGCGCGATGTCGTCGCCTTGCGCCATGCCGGCCCAGTAAGCGGCCTCGGCCGCGAACGGCGATGCCGGTTCCGTTGCCGCACGGGCGAGCCGTGCCGCCCATGCATCCGCACGCAGGCCCGGCTGCGACAGTCGGACCGGCGCGCGTTCGCATGCGGCACGATAAGCCGTGTCGAGGTCGTCGAGCAGGATGCGCCACGACACCCCATCGACGATCGCATGGTGAATCGCGAGATAGAGCTGCGTCGAGCCGTCCGGCAAGCGTGCCGCGCAGGCGCAGGCAAGCGGCCCGCGGCCGAGGTCGAGACGGCGCTGCAACGCGTCGAAGCGCGCGAGCGCGTCGGTTGCGTCGCGGGCGGCGACTTCGACGAACGGCAGCGCGTCGTACGGCTTCGCCGCATCGCTGGCGTGCCACGTGCCGTCCGCGCCGCGCACGAAACGCTGGCGGAACGCGTCGTGATGCGTCAGCAATGCGTCGAACGCGCGCGCGAATGCCTCCGCGTCGAACGGGCCACGCACGTCGAACGCAACCGACTGGTTCCAGTGGCCCGGATGCGGGATGTCCAGCGCGAAGAAGCGCTGCTGTGCGGGCGTCAGGACCTTGGCCGTCACCGGCGCGCTGGCTGCGGCGGCAACGGCAGGCTGCGCGGGAGCGGCAGTCACGGCTTCCGTCTTCGCGATACGTGCGAGTTCAGCAACCGTCGGCCCGTCAAACAGTTGCTTCGGCGTGAAGCGCACGCCGCGTTTGCGCGCGCGGGCGATCACTTGAAGCACGAGGATCGAATCGCCGCCGAGCTCGAAGAAGTTGTCGTCACGGCCAACCTTCGGCGCTTTCAGCACGGCCTGCCAGACTTCGGCGAGCACCGTTTCGACCGCGCCCTGCGGTGCATCGCCAGCGGCGGTCACGACCGGGGCGGCCGCCAGTTCGCGCAACGCCGCGCGATCGATCTTCCCGTTCGCGGTCACCGGCAGGCGCGCGAGTGCGACGAATTGCGCCGGCACCATATAGTCGGGCAGCTTCGCGGCAAGCGCCGCACGCACGGCAGCCTCGTCGAAGGTCGCGCCATCGCGCATCACGACGAACGTCGCGAGCCGCAGGCGGCCGTCGTGTTCGATCGCGAGCGTCTCGGCCTGCGCGACCGGGCCGGCCGCGCGCACCGCCGCACTCACCTCGCCCGGTTCGACGCGATAGCCGCGAATCTTCACCTGGTCGTCGATACGGCCGAGGAACGCGAGACGGCCGTCCGCACGCAAGCGCACGCGGTCGCCGGTGCGATACAGCCGCGCGCCGGGCGTGAACGGATCGGGCACGAAGCGCTCGGCGGTCTGCGCCGGACGCCCGAGGTAGCCGCGCGCGACGCCCGGCCCGCCCAGGTACAGCTCGCCCGTCGCACCGGCCGG
>NZ_JAAGPC010000305.1:0-6390 GCF_017104595.1 Burkholderia sp. Tr-20390
TCGTGCTGTTCGCGGCGTTGAGCCCGCGGCGCCTGGTCGAGCGTGCGCTCGACGCGGAACGCGGGATCGACGTGTGGATCACCGCCGGCGGCGATCGGCGCGCGATCGTCAGCGTCGAGACGACGACCGACGAGGCGTCGGCATCGCCCGACCTGATGCGGCGCACCGACGAGCTGAATTTCGGCGGCACCGTGCTGACGCTCGCCTATTCCGCGGACGGCCGCCCGAGCGCCACCGGCGCGCAACGCGCGGCCGGCACCGTGCTCGCCGCGGGGCTGATCGCGTCGATCGCGTTCGCGGTGCTGATCCATGCGCTGCTGCGCGGCCGCATCGCCGTCGATTCGGGCGCGAGCAGCCGCGGCATCCTCAACGAGGCGCGGATGATGGGCATCATCCGTTCGTCGATGGAAGCGATCATCACGATCGACGAAAAACAGACGGTCGTGATCTTCAATCCGATGGCCGAGCAGGTGTTCGGCGTATCCGCGATGGAGGCGATCGGTGCGCCGCTGTCGCGCTTCATCCCCGAGCGGTTCCGCGCCGCGCACGCCAAGCACGTCGACCAGTTCGGCGTGACGGGCGTGTCCGAGCGGCAGATGGGCCGCCAGCGGGTGCTGTTCGGGCTACGCGCGAACGGCGAGGAATTCCCGATCGAGGCGTCGATCTCGCAGATCCGCGACGCGTCCGGCAAGCTCTATACGGTGATGCTGCGCGACATCACCGAGCGGCAGCGCGCCGAGAACGCGCTGAAGCAGTCGCGCGAGGAATTGCGCGAACTGTCGGCGAACCTGCAGAACGTGCGCGAGGAGGAAAAGACCCGCATCGCGCGCGAACTGCACGACGACCTCGGCCAGCAGCTCACCGCGCTGAAGATGGATCTGTCGGTGGTCGAACAGCAGCTGCGCGTGCCGGGTCGCACACACCCCGACGAAGACGTGCAGACGCACCTGCAGGGCATGCGGCGGCTGATCGACGCGACGGTCGCGTCGGTGCGGCGCATCGCGGCCGACCTGCGGCCCGTGATGCTCGACGATCTCGGCCTCGTGCCGGCGATCGAATGGCTCGCGAACGATTTCACGAACCGCTACGGAATCGATGTCGAACGGCACATCGAAACCGGCGGGCTCACGTTCACCAGCGCGGGCGCGACCACGTTGTTCCGGATCGTCCAGGAAGCGCTGACGAACGTCGCGCGCCACGCGGATGCGACGCGCGTCGCGCTGCGGCTCGACGTCGAGGAAGGCTTCTGCGTGTTGCGTGTCGCGGACAACGGCCGCGGCTCGGCGCCCGGCGGCCCGGCCCATGAAGACAAATCGTTCGGCCTGATCGGCATTCGCGAACGCGCCCACATGCTGGGCGGCAGCGTGACGATCGACACCGCGCTCGCGCGCGGTTTCTCGATCACCGTCGCGCTCCCGCTCAGTACCGTCCAACAGGAAACGCTCATCTCATGATCAAGGTGCTCATCGCCGACGACCATACGCTTGTACGCGACGGTCTGCGGCACATCCTCCAGAACGCCACCGGATTCGAGGTGGCCGGCGAAGCCTGCGACGGCCCGTCGACGATCGCGCTGGTGCGCGCCACGCCCGCGCAGGTGCTCGTGCTCGACCTGTCGATGCCGGGCCGCAACGGCGTCGAACTGATCAAGCAGATCAAGGACGAGAAGCCCGCGCTGCGCGTCCTCGTGCTGACCATGCATGCGGAGCAGCAATACGCGGTGCGCGCGTTCCGCGCCGGCGCGTCCGGGTATCTGACCAAGGAAAGCGCGAGCGCCGAGCTGGTCGGTGCGGTCACGAAGGTGGCGTCAGGCGGCGTCTACGTGAGCCTCGCGATGGCCGAGCAGTTCGCGCAGAGCCTGAACGAGCCGGCCGAGACGCTGCCGCACCAGCGGCTGTCCGACCGCGAATTCGACGTGTTCCGGCGGATCGCCGCCGGCCAGACGCTGACCGAGATCGCCAACGCGCTGTGCGTGAGCGCGAAGACGGTCAGCACGTACAAGACGCGGATCCTGGAAAAGATGCAGATGCCGCACGAAGCGGCGCTGGTGCGGTACGCGATGCGGCACAAGCTGCTCGACGAAACGGACGACGTGTAACGGACGACGTCCGGCAGCGGCGGGATGGCAGGTGCCGCCGGCCGGGCGGCGCGCCCTGCTTACCCGCTTACTTCGCCGGCACGGGGCACGCGAGATCGCCTTCCTCGCAGGACAGGTAGCCCTTCAGCGTTTCGGTGCGCAATTTCGTCAGATCGTCGAGGCAGGTCGACACGACCATCGGATACACGCTGCCGCCCTCGGCGTTCGCGCTGGAGAAGTTGCATTCGGCATCGCGGTACGCGATCCACGCACGCTGCGCATTCACGAGTTTGTCGGCAAGCGGCCGCGCGTCGCGCAGGCGTGCGGTGACGGCCTGGTACGTCCGGTTCAGCTCCCCGTCGGTTTTCTTGTACGCGCGGTCGGCGCACGCCGTCATCGCCGCCTGATCCGTCGCGTCGGCACAATTCGCCTGCGCGTGGGCGACGTTCGCCGCCAGCGCGAGCGAGCACAGCAGACCGGTCAAGACACGCATGGATGCTCCTTGTTGTTCGTTGAAGTCGTGGAACCCGGTGCCGGGCTTGCCGCGCGGTCGCGCATCGGCCGCCGTCTCTCGTGGCGACACCGATCGCGATGCTAGCGTACGCGCGCCGGCTTGTCAGCCGGTGTCGCGGCCTGCGACGGCTTGCATATCGCCCCTGCGCACCTACACTTGAAAATCGATACGCCGCTTCGGGCCCGCGCTATCGCATCCATCCCGTCTCCGCTTCCGCGCATTCCTCAGCGCATTTCGCGTTCGCATCGCCGAGCGGGGTGACGATTCGTCTGCCAGCCTCCTCCCCCCAGCCCAACGTGCCTTCGCCGTCGCCCCCTGGAGGGAATCATGAGTTATCACCTTGAAGGCCGTCTGCTCGAGGTCTGCAACTGTCGCGTACTCTGCCCGTGCTGGATCGGCGAGGACCCCGATTTCGGCGTCTGCGACACGATCGTCGCGTGGCATGTCGACAAGGGCACCGTCGACGGCGTCGACGTGGGCGGCAACACGATCGCCGCCGTATGCCGCGTGCCCGGCAACATCCTGGAAGGTAACTGGACGGCTGCGATCTACGTCAGCGACACGGCGTCCGAAGCGCAGGAGCAGGCGCTCCTCAAGGTCTACACGGGCGAGGCCGGCGGCCCGATCGCCGAACTCGCGAAACTGATCGGCACGGTCGTGTCGATCGAACGCGCGCCCATCACGTTCAATGTCGAGGGGGCTCGCGGCACGCTGTCGATCGGCACCGATTACCACGCGGAACTCGAGCCCTACCTCGGCCCGAGCGGCGCGCAGACGACGCTGACCGACACCGTATTCTCGACGGTGCCCGGCGCGCCGGTGTTCGTCGGCAAGGCGCCCGTCTACCGGTCGAAGAATGCGGCGATCGGCATCGACGTCGACCTGAAGAACCACAACGCGCTGCAGAGCACGTTCCGGTTCGACGCGTGACGCGCGATCGCACGCCAACGGTCATGGCTGCGTCGCTGCACCGGCGCCTGTTTCCGCTCGTGCTCGCGAGTCTCGTCGCGTTCGCCTGGCTCACCCTGTGGGCGTGGACGCGCAGTCCTTACGGGCGGTACCTCGACCACGGCGACGGCGCGTTGGCCGAACCGTTCAGCGCGCTTTGCCGTGCGCTGCCCGGTGGCGCACTGTGGCTGCCGGCCGCGTTCACCGCGGCCGGCTGGACGCTGATGATCCTCGCGATGATGCTGCCGACGACGCTGTCGCTGTTCGACGCGTTCGCCCGCGTCGTCGCGAGCCGCCCCGACCAGACGCGCCTGCTCGCGCTCGTCGGCCTCGGCTACGTCGCCACGTGGAGCGGTTTCGGCCTCGTCGCGCATGGGCTGCACGGGCTGCTGCTGGCCGGTGTCGCGCGGGTGCCGGCGCTCGCGTGGCGCGGCTGGCTGATCGGCGCGGCCGTCTTCGCGCTCGCCGGCGCGTTCCAGTTCAGCGGACTGAAGACGCACTGCCTCGACCGGTGCCGCACGCCGTTCAGTTTCGTGATCAGCCGCTGGCGCGGCCGCACGCCGATGCGTCACGCGTTTGCATTGGGCGTCAGCCACGGGCTCTTCTGCGTCGGCTGCTGCTGGGCGCTGATGCTGCTGATGTTCGTCGTCGGCGCCGGCAGTCTCGGCTGGATGCTGGCGCTCGCCGCGTTGATGGCCCTCGAGAAGAACGCGTCGTGGGGGCAGGCGCTCACCGCGCCGCTCGGCGCCGCGTTGTTCGGCGCGGCCGTGCTGATCGTCGCCGGCCACGCGTGAGGCCCGCGATGCGACCGCCCGCCTCTGCCCTCGTGCTGCATGTCCGGCCGGGCGTGCGCGTCGTCGCGCTGACGTCGATCGCGATGCTCGCGTTCGCGTCGAATTCGCTGCTGTGCCGGCTCGCGCTGCAGGCCGGGCGGATCGACGCGGCCAGCTTCGGCAGCCTGCGTCTCGTATCGGGCGCGCTGATGCTCGCGATCGTCGCGCATGCGGGGGCACGACGACCTGCCCCGCCCGCCGACTGGCCGGCCGCGGCGATGCTGTTCGCGTACGTCACGTGCTTCTCGTTTGCGTATCTGACCGTCAGCGCGGCCACCGGCGCGCTGATCCTGTTCGGCGCGGTGCAACTGACGATGTTCGCGGCGGGATGGCATGCCGGCGAGCGGTTTGCCGCGACCGGCTGGGCCGGGTTCGGCGCGGCGCTCGGCGGGCTGGTCTATCTCGTGTCGCCCGGGCTCGCCGCGCCGACGCCGCGCGGCGCCGCGCTGATGACGGCAGCCGGCATCGCATGGGGTATCTATTCGATCCGCGGCCGTCGGCCCGTCGATCCGGTCGCGGCCACCGCCGGCAACTTCCTGCGCGCCGCGCCGCTGGCACTCGCGCTGAGCGTGGCACTCGCCGCCCGCCTGCACGTCACGCCGGCCGGCCTCGTGCTCGCCGCGCTTTCCGGTGCGCTGACGTCGGGCCTCGGCTACGTGGTCTGGTATGCCGCGCTGCGGCACCTCACGGCGATGCGCGCCGCGGCGGTTCAGTTGTCCGTCCCGCCCATCGCCGCGTGCGGTGCCGTGCTCCTGCTGTCCGAACAGCCGACCTGGCGGCTCGCGCTCGCATCGGCCGCGATCCTCGGCGGCGTCGCGACCGTGCTCGCGACGCGGGCGCGGCGGGCGGGCAGCACGCGGTGATGCCCGTCAGGCGCGCCGCGCTCACGCAGCCCCACCCATTCAAGCGGCCAAAATGCAAAACCCGCACACGGATACCGTGCACGGGTTTCGGATGAAACGGCAAACCGGGCGCCCCTGCGGGCGCTGCCTGGCTTAGTGGCCGAAGAACACCGACGAACGGTCGGTGGCGGCCGGCACGACCACGCGCTGGCCCGATTGCGACGCAGCGGCCGGGTTCGAACCGTAGCCCGTTGCATCAGCTTGCGCGCCGGTGTTCTGCGCGGCGGCGATCTTTGCCTGTGCGGCCTGGATGTTTTCCGGGTAGTTCATCCAGTCGTTCGGGTTGTAGCCGGCCTTTTCGAGCTGGACCAGCTCGGCGCGCACTTGCGCGCGCGTCAGCGGCTGCTGGTTCGATTGGGCGAAGGAGACGACCGGTGCGGCCACCAGGGCGGCCAGTGCAACTGCCTTGATCAGCGATTTCATGATGCGTTACCTCCAGAATTGTTTTGTCAGGCGCTTCGGACTCGGGGTCGTTGCGCATGACTAGAAGTCTAGGAGGCCACGCTATCAGGGTAAATACTTAAATCGCGAATTCACTGTTGACGGAAACCATACAATCGCCACGGAATACGCGGAATCATCAGATGATTATCGGCATTCACGCACTGAATACCGTGGCACGGCGCCCGGTGCGTCCAGCCCTGCATCAGCGCCGCCGGTCGGTATCCGACGACGCCATCAGCCGGTCGAACAGCAGCGCCTTGAGGCGGATCAGGTCGTCGGCGCCGGTCTCGCCGAACGCCGCGTGATGCAGCGTCAGCGCGGGCGCGGCCGGGTCGGCATGGACGGCCCGCACCGTGCCGTCGAGCGCCAGCAGCTCGACCCGGTCGCCCGCCGCGTACGGAAGCTGCACGCGCAAGGGTTCGCCGATGGCGGCGATCGGCCGGTCGACGGCAATCGACAGGCCGCTCAAGCTGATGTCGTGCACCATCCCGATGCCTTCCACCCCCTCCGACCCGCCCGTGCAACAGGCGGCGATCCGCACCGGCACGCGCGGCTCCGCGCGCGTGCGCAGCCGGTCGACGAAGCCGGGCGGCGACAGCACCAGGAACCGCGCGGCACCCGCCGCCTGCACCGACTCGACCGTCGCGCCGAACCGCGACACCGCGGCACGGC
>NZ_JAAGPC010000306.1:0-6171 GCF_017104595.1 Burkholderia sp. Tr-20390
CCGTGATGCAGGCGGCGCGCGCTCCCGCGCCACGCCTGTCCGGGCCGCCTGCCGGCGCCCGGCACGCGGCCCCCGGGTGACGCCGCATGACCACTCCGTCCCCGATCCGATTCGATGCCGAAACCCACGCGCGCGCCGCTCGACGTGCTGCTCACCGAAATCCGCGCGTGCCGTGCCTGCGAAGCCGACTTGCCGCTCGGCCCGCGCCCCGTCGTGCGGGCCCATCGCGACGCGCGCATCCTGATCGTCGGGCAGGCGCCGGGCGCACGCGTGCATGCAAGCGGCATCCCGTGGGACGACGCGAGCGGCAAGCGGCTGCGCGGCTGGCTCGACGTCGACGCCGACACGTTCTACGACGAGACGCGCTTCGCGATCGTGCCGATGGGCTTCTGCTACCCGGGCCGCGGCGCAAGCGGCGACAACCCGCCGCGCCCCGAATGCGCGCCGCTGTGGATTGACCGGCTGCTCGCCGAGTTGCCGTCGATCCGGCTCACGCTGCTGATCGGCCAGTACGCGCAGCGGCATTTCCTGCGCGAGTCGCGCAAGGCCACGCTGACCGACACCGTGCACGCGTGGCGCGACTATGGCCCCGAGGTGTTACCGCTGCCGCATCCGTCGCCGCGCAATCAGGCGTGGTTCAAGCACCACCCGTGGTTCGACTCCGAGGTCGTGCCCGAACTGCGGCGCCGAATCGCGCCGCTGGTCGCCCGATAAACGCGCACCGCTGCCCTGTCGCGACGCTTCGCGACACCCTGTCATCCGTATCGAATCAAGCATGAACGACACCCCCACCGATCTCGACTTTGCCTGCAACGGCTGCGGCGGATGCTGCCGCGACCTGCGCATTCCGCTGACGATCGACGAGGCCATTGCGTGGCTGCAGCGCGGCGGCCACGTGGAGCTGCTGTGCGATGCGATGCCGTGGCTCGTCGAACCCGAGCCCGACAACGCGTTCGCCGCCTACAAGCGCGTGCGCTCGAGCGCCGCGCTCAGCGGCTCGCTGCCCGTCCGCATCACGGTCATGCTCACCGCGACCCATGCCGGGCCATGCCCGAACCTGCTCGACGACCTGCGCTGCGCGATCTACGACGCGCGTCCGCTCGTGTGCCGGATCTATCCGGCCGAAGTGAATCCGTTCGTGCCGCTGGTGCCGGACGGCAAGCAATGCACGCCCGACGCGTGGCAGCAGGCGCCGTTCGTCCGCGGCGGCACGATCGTCGACGCGGCCACCCGCGAGAACATCGCGCGCTCGCGTGCGGCGAGCGAAGCCGAGACACCGCTGCGGGCGCGGTTGTGCGCGATGCTGGGGATCGATACGGCGGCGGTGGCCAACGAAGGGTTCGCGGTTCATGCGCCGCCGGCTGCCGCGCTGCTCGCCGCGCTGACGGCTTTGACGGCGCAGCGCGCAGCGGAGTCGGCCCCGGCCAGCGCCGACACCGCCTGGACGCTGGTGTCGAACCGTACGTCGACGCTGGATGCGCTCGTGTCGGTTGGCGCGGCAAGCCAGCGTGCCGGTAGCGCCAACCCGCACGCCCGTTATCTCGGCTTCCATCCGGACGAGTGATCGCCGAGCGGCACGCCGCGAGCGACACCGGGCGAAGCCGTGCGGCCGCACGGATCGCCGCCGCGCCCGGTTCGCTGTACCATCGCGGCTCAACCGCGTCACGAACAGCAGAATCCTTCATGCCCTCCATCGCCCCGCCGCGCCTGTACGGGATGCCCGAACGCAGCGACCGGCTCGACTTCTACATCCGCGACCAGGCGTCGCGCCAGGCGATCACCGAGCCGCACCGGCACGCGTATTTCCAGATCCAGTTCAATCTCGGCGGCGACACCGAGCAGCGGATCGGCGGCGTCACGCGGCCGTTTCCGCGCGGCGCGCTCGCGTTCGTGCTGCCGCATCGCGAGCACCTGATCCCGCATCCGGAAGGCGCGCACTTCATCGTGATCAACTTCAGCCAGGCGTTCCTGCGCGCCGATCTCGACGTCGACCCGCTCGATCTCGAGGACGTGCCCGCGCACCGCTTTCCCGAGCTGACGCCGTTCCGCTTCCAGGAACACCTCGACTTCATCCTGACCGGCGACACCTACGAAGAAGCGCGCCGCCTCGCGCTGTGCATGCTCGACACCGATCGCGTGCGCTCGTTCGGCTCGACCACGCTGCTGCGCGGCTACCTGCTGCAGCTGATCGGGCTCGTCTGCACGCAGTACGCGGGTGCGCTCGACAAGCTCGCGCAGCGCGGCGCCCAGCGCGCGGGCCGGCGCGACGCGCTCGCGCGCGTGCTGCGCCACGTGCGCGCCAACCTGACCCGCGAGGACCTGACGCTCGCCGCGACCGCCGAGGCCGCGTTCCTGTCGCCCAACTACCTCGCGCACCTGGTCCGCAAGGAAACCGGCAGCACCTTCACCGATCTCGTGACCGAGCGCCGGATCGCGCTCGCGCAGTCGCTGCTGGCCCATACCAGCCGGCGCATCGCCGATATCGCACGCTCGGTCGGCTTCCGCGACGAAGGGTATTTCGCGCGGCGCTTCCGTGCACGGGTCGGCGTGTCGCCGAAGGCGTACCGCGACGCGAACGCCGCGCGGCCGGACGGCGACGATTCCCCGGCGGCGGCCGACGCGTAGTTTTGTCCCGGTAAAACGCAGTTGCGTCGCATCCGGCCGCTCGGCTGTCGGGTATCGTTGCACGCATGCCGGCCCGTGCGCCGCACGGGCGCGGCATCCGTCTTATCACCGAACGAGGCCATCCGATGTCCGCTTATGTCATCGACGCTGCCGAGCGTCCTTCCGTCGAAGTCGACCAATCGTCCGCGCGCTTTCCGGTGCGCCGCGTCTTCTGCGTCGGCCGCAACTACGCCGACCACGCGCGCGAAATGGGTGCCGATCCCGACCGCGAACCGCCGTTCTTCTTCACGAAGCCGGCCGACGCGATCGTCCCGGCCAGCGGCACCGTCGCCTATCCGCCGCTGACGAACGACCTCCATCACGAAATCGAGCTGGTCGTCGCGATCGGCAAGGACGGCCGGTCGATCGACCCGGCCGACGCACTGTCGCACGTGTGGGGCTATGGCGTCGGCGTCGACCTCACGCGCCGCGACCTGCAGGCCGAAGCGAAGAAGCTGAGCCGTCCGTGGGACTGGGCGAAGGGCTTCGATGCATCAGGCCCCGTGACCCCGCTGCGCGCAGCAGCGGCCACCGGCCACCCGGCGACGGGCCGCATCTGGCTCGCGGTCAACGGCGACACGCGTCAGCAAGGCGACCTGGCCGACATGATCTGGGCCGTGCCCGACGTCATCGCGTACGTGTCGCGCTCGGTCGAGCTGAAGGCCGGCGATTTGATCTTCACCGGCACGCCGGCGGGTGTCGGCGCGCTGCAGCCGGGCGATCGCGTCACGGGCGGCGTCGACGGCGTCGCGACGTTCGAATTCGTCGTGGGCGCGAAGCCGTAAGCCGTCACGCAGCACGCAGCACGCATGGCGGTCGCCCGCCCGGGGCCGCCGTGCAATATACCGATTTCGGTCAATCGTAGCGGCGCAGGAATGCGTCGGCGACGGCCGGCGGATTCAGCGCCTTCGCCGATTCGTTTTCCAGCGCCTCGGCCGCATCGTCGTCGCTGATCGACACGAACAGCGTGATCGCCGCCCTGTCGTCGCCCGTGCCGAACAGGCCTTCGCGGTCGAGCAGGCGCAACGCCGCGATCATGTCGGCGTGCAGTTGCCGCGAAAATTCCGGGAATCTCGAGCGGACGAACTGCGGGCTCAGCACGTCATCGGCGAGCTTGCCGCAGATCGCATTGAACGGCGAAGCTTCCGCCGCCGCGTACGCCCATTCGGAGCAACCCCACACGTACCACGGGTCGTCGTCCGGGACGGCCTGCTGCTCGCGGATCCGGCGCAGCCCTTCGACCGAATTGGCCGCCGGCACCACCGTCATCGCCCCGCTGTCGGTATACAGCGCGAATGCGTAGAAATGCTCGTCCGGGTGCTGCGCCCGCAGCGCCCTGAATGTCGCTCTCGCGGCGTCGGCAATGTCTCGCTGGAAATCAGAAAAGTCGCTCATCGCATCCTCGTCCAGTCGCCCTTCCCGCGTCGGAGCATGCTCGGCGCGCGGCGGGTTCGTCGTCTCCCGATAATCGATCGATTGTCCGCCAATCGTCCACGGCACGGTAGCGGTGCCAGCCCCCATGTCCGATGCCGCGTGTCTTCGTTCACCGCCCCGCGTCGCGCGCATCGAACACCCGCACGCAGACGGCCGCCGCCAGGGCGATCGCGGCCGACAGCAGCATCATCGCGAGCGGCGCATAACCCGCGTTGCCGGCTGTCAGCACCGCCCCCGTCAGCGACGAAAGCGCGGCGCCGCCAGCGATCGTCATCGCGCCGGCCAGCCCCGACGCGCTGCCCGCCAGCGCCGGGCGCACCGACACCGCACCGGCATGCGCGCCGGGATTCGTCAGCCCGTTGCCGATGCCGACCAGCACGCACGGCCCGAACCACGCGATCGCCTGCGTCGCGCCACCGAACCTCAGCGCGAGGCCGATCAACGGCCCCGCGCACGCGACCACCCGTCCGAACAGAATCGTCGTGGCCAGCGCGTAGCGGCGCGCGTAACGCGCGGCCACGAAGCTGCCGCACACGAAGCCGGCCGTGATGGTCCCCATGTAGAAGCCGATCTCCGCCGGTGCGATGCCGAACACCGTTTGCGCCGCGAGCGGCGCGCCGGCCAGGAACGCGTAGAACGCGCCGGTCGAAAACGCCATGCAGAGCGCATAGGCCCAGAAACGACGCGCGCGGAGCAGCGCCGGATACGCGCGAAGCTGCTGCCCGAGGCTCGACGACCGGTTCGCATGGGTTTCGACGAGGTCGAACGCACACCAGACGAACAACGCGATGCCCACCGCGCCGAGCAGCCAGAAGCTCGCGCGCCAGCCCAACGCCTGGTCGAGCGCGCCGCCGAACGTCGGGCCGAGCATCGGCGCGAACGCGGCCGCCATCGCCGCATAGCCGATCCGGCTCGCGGCGCGCGCACCGCCGCCGGTGTCCCGGATCGTCGCCATCGACACCGGATAGACCGACGTGATCGCCGCCTGCATCAGCCTGCATGCCAGAAACGCTCGAATATCGGTCGCCATCGCGCAGCCGAGCGAGCCGAGCGCGAACACGCCGACGCTCGCCAGCACCACCGGCCGCCGCCCGAACCGGTCCGACAGCGGCCCCATCACGAATTCGAGCGACGCGGCCACCGCCGCGTAACCGCCGAGCGACAGCGCGACGAGCGCATAGTCGGCGCGCAGGTCGCGCGCGATGGCCGGCAGCGACGGCAGGAACAGGCTAAGCGGCAGCACCGAGCACGCACACAGCAGGATCAGCGTCGCGAGTCTCGGCGACGCCCGTTCGGAAGCGATCGGCAGGTTCGATTGCAAGCGGATGCCCTCCATGCACGTGCCGCACGGCCGTGCGCAATGCAAAAAAAAGCCCCCGAACGAGTCGGGGGCGCATGGGTGCCGGCGCGGTGCCGCTACCGGACCCTGCGCCTGGGTACTACTACGATGATGAATGCTGCGTTCATGCCGGATGGCTCCTGAATGCCTTGCTGACTGCGTGCGAGATCGAACGATGGTAGGCGGACGATAGCGAGCGCGTCAACGCCCTAACGCGCACGCACCGACACGAATTTCCGGGCGTTGTTGCGCTGGATCAGCACCGCGATCACGCTGCCGTTCGCTTCGAGCGTCGGTATGTCATCGGGCGTCTCGAGCAGCGTATCGTTGAGCTCCAGCACGACATCGCCCGGCTGGATGCCGGCCTTGGCTGCCGGGCCGTGCACCGCGTCCACCATCATCCCGACCGCGAGCCCCGTCGAGCGGCGCTCGTCGTCGCTGAGCGCATGCATCGTCAGCCCGAGGCGGTCGCCGCCGTCGGCAGCCGCTGCTCCCGCCGCCGGTCGTGCAGCCGCCTTCGGCGCAGCCATGCCGACGGTCGCGCCCGCGTTGCCGGCGGCCTCGTCGGCGCCCGTGATCGTCAGCATCACCGGCGCGCGGTTGCGGATCAGCCGCAGCGGCGCCTTCTGACCCGGCGGCAGCGCGGCGGCCAGGTCGTTCAGCTCGGCCGAACGGCCGATCGTCTTGTCGCCCAGCTTCACGATCACGTCGCCGGGCTTCACGCCGGCCGCGGC
>NZ_JAAGPC010000307.1:0-6323 GCF_017104595.1 Burkholderia sp. Tr-20390
GCAGCGCGAGCGCCGCCTCGGTCGGCAGCAGGCCGGACGGCGAGCGCGTGAACAGCGTCTGGCCGAACGCGGCCTCCAGTGCCGCGACGTGGCGGCCGGCCGTCGGCTGCGTGATGCCGAGGGCGCGCGCCGCGCCCGACAGCGAGCCTTCCGTCAGCACGGCGAGAAAGGTGCGGTAGCGTTCCCAGTTCAGATCGGTGGTCATGCATAAATGTATAGCTGATCTATCAGGTTGGGCAATTCCTTGGTAGCCGAAGCCACGCCAGAATGCGTGTCATGACGGACATTCATTCAAGGAGAGCGGCAATGACGACCCACGCAGGCGGGACGCAACGACAGGCACTCGTGCTCGGCGCGAGCGGCGGGATTGGCGGGGAAGTCGCGCGGCAGTTGCGCGATGCGGGCTGGCAAGTGCGCGGGTTGAAGCGCGGGCTCGATGCCGAAGTCGTGGAGCGCGACGGCATCACCTGGATGCGCGGCGACGCGATGGATCGCGACGCGGTCGTCCGCGCCGCGCGCGGCTGCGGCGTGATCGTGCATGCGGTGAATCCTCCGGGCTACCGGAACTGGGCCGGGCAGGTGCTGCCGATGATCGACAACACGATCGCGGCGGCAAAGGCGGAGCGGGCCACCGTCGTGTTGCCGGGCACCGTCTACAACTACGGCGCCGATGCGTTTCCGGTGCTGGTCGAAGATGCGCCGCAGCATCCGTCGACGCGCAAGGGCGCGATTCGCGTCGAGCTGGAGCGCCGGCTGCAGGATGCGGCCGGGCAGGGCGTCCGCACGATCATCGTGCGCGCCGGCGATTTCTTCGGGCCGAAGCTCACCGGCAACAGCTGGTTCGCGGCGGGGTTCGTCAAGGCCGGGCAGCCGGTGGCGGCCATCAGCGTGCCGGGGCGGGACGGCATCGGGCACCAATGGTCGTACGTGCCGGATGCCGCGCGCGCGATGGTCGAGCTGATCGAGCGGCGCGACACGCTGGAACCGTTCGCGCGCTTTCATCTCGGCGGGCATTGGGATGCGGATGGCACGCAGATGGCGGAGGCCGTGCGCCGCGTCGCGCAGCGGCACGGGCTGCGGCCGACGGTGCGCAAGTTCCCGTGGTGGTTCGTGTGGGCGGCGGCGCCGTTCGTCACGACGCTGCGTGAATTGCTCGAGATGCGCTACCTGTGGCGCGAGCCGATCCGGCTCGACAACACGCGGGTGACCGCGGTGCTCGGCCGTGAGCCGGTGACGCCGCTCGACACGGCGGTGGAAGCGACGCTGGTGGGGCTCGGGTGTCTCAAGTGAGCAACGGCCCGTGCCTGGGTCCAAGCTCCGGCACGGGCCGGCACGATGGCGAACCGCAGAACCCGCGGCGCAACAATTCTCCACATACCCGGGCCCGTCCGATGCGCATCATGTCGGCTCGTGTCGAAAAGGCGAAAACGGGGGCGCAATGTTGCATTTCGGGTGGAAAGTGTCGGTTGCGGGCGCAATGATGCTTGCATTGAGCGGGTGTACCAACCTGGCTGGTGTGCTGTATTGCGGCAACTCGCAGTTCAACTTTCCCGACTATCACTGCTTTTAGGCGTATTAGCGGGAGCCGGCGCGGCGACAGAACGCTGGCGCGCCCATGTGCCGCGCCTCGTTACCCGTTATGCCACGACCGGCAGCACCTCCACCGCATAGCGGTGCCGAAGGCTGCGCCCGAGCACTGGATCGTGCAGCTCCATCTCGAACGCCTCGCCGTCACCCATTGCCGCGATCGGGCCATGCACGGCGACCGTGCCGCCATACATCGCGCCGCGCGCAGGCATCGTCCGGCGGTCGTCGAAGCGCTGCCACAGCACCTCGGGCGCAAGCAAACCACTCACCGCGCCGTGCTGGTACGCCGTCCGCCCGCCATCGCGCGAAATCAGCCACGAACGCATCTCGATCGCATCCCAGTGATCCGCAACGTCGGCGTAAAGCCACGCGTCGTGGCCGAGCGGTTTCGCGCACACCTGCTTCGACACCGCGACGCCGTAGGCTTCGACTTCACGATCCGTATGATCGGAGCCGACGGTCACGAGCGTGCCGGCCGGGCTGTCGACCAGCACGCATTCGATCTCGCCGCCCGAGCGTGCGCCGAGCACGCCGATCGTGGGCGACTGCGTCAGCAGCGCGGCCGACACGCGATAGAAGCAGGGCGTGGTCGACGGCGGCGCGACGCCGAGCGCCGCGAGTTCGTCGATATGCGCCTGGATCGCGGCCGGATCGCGGCCGGCCCAGCCGGCGATCACGACGCGCGCGATCTCGACGTCGACGGTGGCCGGCGCGCGTTGCCGGGAAATCACGTTGAACGACAGGGTTGGCATGCGGCTATCCGTTTGAAGTGCGAATGAATGAAACGGCTTGCTGACGGCGACGTTCAATCCGCGAGCGGCTTGTGCGCGGTTTCGCGTGCGACGAGGAGCGCGATCGACGTGACGACGAGCGCGGCGGCGACATACAGCGACACGGCCGTCGTCGTGCCCGTCTGCCGGAACAGCGCGGCGATTACGAGCGGTGCAAAGCCGCCGCCGACGATGCCGGCGAGCGTGTACGCGAGCGACGAGCCCGCATAGCGCACGCGGGTCGGGAACTGTTCGGTCACGAACGCGCCCTGCGGGCCGTACATCACCGCGTGGATCACGAGGCCGATCGCGACGGCCGCGACGATCGCGCCGGGGCGCGCCGAATCGAGCAGCGTGAAGAACACGAACGCCCACACGATGCCGGCGAGTGCACCCGCGAGATACACGGGGCGGCGGCCGAAGCGGTCCGACAGCGCGCCGAAGCACGGCACCGCGAGCGCGTTGCAGGCCGTGCCGATCATCACGGCCGTCAAGGCGACGGGGCGCGACAGGTGCAGCACGGTCGTCACGTAGGTGAGCGTGAACACGACGATCAGCGCATACAGCACGTCCGAGCCGATCCGCGAGCCACCCGCGATCAGCAGGCGCTTCCAGTGGTATTTCAGCACGTCGGCGACGGGCACCTCGGCAGTCGCGTGCGATTCGGCGAGCTGCTCGAACTGCGGCGTTTCGTCGACGCCGCGCCGCAGCCAGAAGCCGAACACGACGAGCAGCGCGCTGGCCGCGAACGGTACGCGCCAGCCCCACGACAGGAAATCACCGGACGTGGTCGACAGCGTCACGAGCGCGATGCAGCCGGTGCCGAGCAGCGTGCCGAACGACGGGCCGATCTGCGTCCACGATGCGGACAGCCCGCGCCGCTTCTGGTCACCGTGCTCGACCGACAGCAGCACTGCGCCGGCCCATTCGCCGCCGAGCGCGACGCCCTGCACGAAGCGCAGCGCGACGAGCAGGATCGGGCTCAGGATGCCGGCCTGCGCATAGGTCGGCAGCGCGCCCATCAACGCGGTCGTCACGCCCATCAGCACGAGCGTGAGCATCAGCACCGCGCGGCGGCCGATGCGATCGCCGAGATTGCCGAACACGAAGCCGCCGAGCGGGCGCGATACGTAGCCGACCGCATAGGTCGAGAACGCGAGGATCGTGCCGGCCAGCGGATCGACCGACGGAAAGAACAGGTGGTTGAAGACGAGCGCGGCGAGCGTGTTGTAGATCGTGAAGTCGTACCACTCGAGCGACGTGCCGATCATGCTCGCGGTCGCGAGTCGGCTGGTGCGGACGCGGCGGGGCGCGTGGACGGCGGGCTGGGCGAGCGTGTTCATGGTGTCGGGCGTGTCGTGACGGGGAACGGGATGAAATGCCGGACCGATGCGTGGGTGGGCATCGCGCCTGCGGTGCGGCCGGCGTGGGCGATCAGGCCGAACATGCCGCGGCAGCGGGTGCGGTTTCGACGTCGCCGTGCGTGACGTGCAGCGGCGCGGCAGCGCGCCACAGCAGCTCGAAGGTGCGCACGTCGTCGTGCCCGGCGAGCGTGGCGGCCACGCGGCGGGTCGCGGCCGCATCGCTGCCTTCGATCAGCACGAGCGCATCGGCGGCCGGGCGCGCGGCCGCAGCGGCGCCGATCGGCGCGGACAGCTCGGGCGCGGTGCAAAACAGTCGTGCCGCGTGGATGCCCGGTTCGTGCAGCACGTCGTCGAAACGCTCGCGCAGATGCGGCACGTCGATGCGATCCGGCGGCAGCACGAACAGCGCGAGATGCGCGCCTTCACCGTCGCCGGCCTCGATCGTCAGTTCTCCGACGCGTCGCTGCGTGCCCGTCATGCGCTCGAAGTTCGCGAGCGACCATGCGCTCTGCTGCGTGAACGCGCGCCGGTACGCGCCGCTATGGAACACGTCGAGCGCGTCCGTCACGTACAGCGCGAGGTACTTGCGCGGGCCGCGGTCGGTCGCGCGAAAGCGCCGCGCGTGCGTGAAGCCGGGAATCGCGACACGTTCCTGCATGTGCTCGCGGTCGTACCACGCGTTGAAATCGGCTTCGTGCGCGGGGTCGATATCCGTCCAGACGCAAAGCTGGCCGTGTGGAAGGGAAAGGCGGGTCATCGCGGGGTTCCTCGTGACGGGGTGTCAGGAACCGCAGTTTCCCGAAGACGGGCCGCGCCCGTCCAACAAGAAAACAAATTCGCGGTGAACAGGTTTTCTTATGAGCGGCGCGGGCGGCGTTTCGCGGCGAGCGGGGCGGATGGCGTCGTGCGTTTCGCTTTTGCCGGTGCTGTCGCTTTGGCCTTTGTCGCGGGACGGGCAGGTGCTTTGCTCACGTTGTCGGGCGCGGCCGTCTTTGCGTGATGCGCGGCGGCGGACATCGCGCACGCGACTTCGCTGGCCAGCTCCGCGATGCGCGCGGCCACCGGCAGGCCCTGGCTGCGATACGTCGCGACCAGCGGTAGCGCGGGGAATTCGGGTTCGACGTCGAGCAGTTCGAGCGTGCCTTCGTGCAGCTCGCGCCCGATGATCGCGGGCGGCAGCGCGGCCACGCCGAAGCCGTCCGCGACGAGGCGGATCATCGCGGCGACCGACGTGATGCAGTTGATGCTGGCCGGCCGCTCGACGGCCGCGAACAGCCGCTCGATCGTCGCGTGCGGTCCTGAGTGGCGCGAGAAGCTGATGATCGGGAATTCCGCGAGGCGCGCGACGTCGAGCGCCTGGCCGCCGAGCCCGAGGCGCGGGCTGGCCGCCCAGCGCACCGGGAATTCGCACAGCGGCAGGTTCGTGAAATCGGGGCCCGGCACCGGGTCGGTCTGCAGGATCAGGTCGACGCCGTCGGTGCTGAGCAGGCGGATCAGGTGCAGCGTCGTGTCGCTGGTGATCTCGACGTCGAGGCGCGGATAGCGCTCGCGCAGTTGCGCCATCAGCGCGGGGAACCAGCTGTGCACGATCGATTCGATCACGCCGATCCGGATCAGGCCCGCATCGCTCGCCGCATCGATGTCGCGGCGCATTTCGCCGTCGAGCCGCACGATCCGCTCCGCGTACGCGAGCATGCGGCGCCCGGCGGGCGTGAGCGTGGCCGAGCGCGTGTTGCGGTCGAACAGGCGGACGTCGAATGCCTCCTCGAGCGACGCGATGCGGCTCGATACGGCGGCCTGCGTGGTGTGCAGTTTTTCGGCCGTGAGCCGGAAGTTTTCCAGCTTCGCGAGCCAGACGAAGGTTTCAAGAAACCGGATGTTCATCGACGTTCGAACCGTGAGGCGGTGCCGGGCGGGGCGGCGGGATCGGTCGATGGTAGCGGATTTTCGGGGGCGGGAAATAAGCGGCGGACCCGGCGTGCGTGGGCAGGCGCTGGAGCGGGCGGACGGGACGACGTGCACGAAACGCCGCCCGCGACGCGTACGTCACGCGAGCGGCACACCCACGCGCATCAAAGCTTGTCGAACGCGAGCGTCGGCACGTCCACCACCATCGCGCCGCCGTCGGCAACGAGCGTCGCGCCGGTCACGAACGACGCGTCCGGCGATGCGAGGAACGCGCACACGGCCGCGATCTCGTCCGGATCGGCCGCGCGCCGCAGCGGCACGTCGGCGCTGACGCGTGCATACGCGCCGTCGAGCGTGTCGCCGTGCGCCGACATCAGCGGTTCCATCTCCGCGTCGGCCATCGGCGTGCGGACCCAGCCAGGGCACACCGCATTCGCCCGCACGCCGTGCGGCCCGTAGTCACGTGCGAGCGACCGGGCGAGCCCGAGCAGCGCGTGCTTGCCGACCGTGTAGCCGCACACGCCGGGCCCGGCCGCGAGCGCGGCGATCGACGCGACCAGCACGATGCTGCCGCGCTGCGCGATCAGGTCGGGCAGGCACGCGCGCGCGCTGACGAACGCGGTGTCGAGGTTCGCGTGCATCGCGTCGCGCCACTGCGCGTCGTCGGTTTCGTCCGCGCGGCCGAGCCCGTGGC